>JADFQF010000072.1 GCA_022561955.1 Chloroflexota bacterium
ATAATAAACGGTTTGTTACATACTTCAAGCATGATATTAGCAAATATACGCTCTATACACTGAGGATGTCAAAGATGACATTGTCGAAATCACCTTCTTTTATTCTGGCCTGTATGTATGGGGTACTTTGCAGGTCAACTGAGAAATTGAAAGATGTCCTCAGAGAACGATTCGCTAGTTGCGATCCTGGCGGATATGCTCCGCTCTGCCTTAACATGGGAAGAGAAGAATGCGCCATCTTCCTCCCAGACCGACCTCTGCGATTCGAATGATGTACTCGATCCCTACACAAGCCCTTCACAGACGGCCCAAAGGATAATCACGATACCAAAGAAAGAAGGCAAAGAATATGGGAAAGCAGAGGACTCCGCGAAGCCACCCCAATAAACCCCCCGTGACCTTCGAGGAATTAAAAGGTCTCAGGGCAAGAGGATACATCCGAGACTCCACGTTGGATCAGCGTGACGGCTTCGGCCCCGATATTCAGCGCCACAACATCCAGCGCTTCGCTGATTCGTACGTCCTTATCCTTGATGACTTTTTCTACGTCGAGTTCGTCTCGGGCAGAAGCGCATCCAAGAGAAGTGTCTTTGCCCAGCTCATTGAGGACGCACGACTCGACCTCTATGACGTCCTCCTGGTGGACCACACTTCCAGATTCGGCAGAAACCAGGAGGAGTGTATCAAATACAAGACCATACTCAGGGAGCTGGGCAAGGTAGTCGTGTTCGTCTCCCAAGGCATCATCAGCGGCTCCGATCGAGACTTCCTTAATGAACGCATCAACGAGACCCTGGACGAGGTCTACAGCAGAAATCTTTCCAGGTACATATCCGCGGGACTATTCGAGAAGGCCTCGCAAGGGCTTGCCAATGGCAAACCTCCCCTGGGCTATAAGAGCGAGAAGCTCGACAACGGCAGGAGAGAGAGCAAAGTGCCCGATCCAAAGACCTTGCCGGCTCTATTCGAATTGCTCGAGTGCTATGCGACAGGAACCTACTCCTATCCGTCTCTTGCAGACCACCTGAATGTTCAGGGTCTCCGCACAAGGTTAGGGCAACCATTTACGCCAGGCTCTGTCGAGCATATCCTGCAAAACCGGTTCTACGAAGGCAAGGCCGTCTACCACCCAGGCAGGCCTGATGAGGAGGTAAGGGATGGAGTTCACGAGGTATCCGGTGAGATTAGAAATCTCTGGCTCATCTGCCAGGATGTGAAGCAGCGGAGGACCAAACCCTGGGGACGTGGAACAAGGACCGCATCCAGGGCCTACGTCTTTTCGGGTGTCCTAATCTGCGATGAGTGCGACACCTGCTACAAAGGTCTCGCCAAGTACCGAGATGACGGTAGGGTCATCCAAAAGCTGCTTCACAAGCGGGGATCGTGCAGCGTACGCCCTCGTACGCAGCGAATGCAAACGCTCAGCAACCAGTTCGCTGATCGTGTTCTACCCTACATGAACTTATCGGTGGACTTCGTTGAAAGCGTAACCCGTGCTCTCGTACGGCAAGCTGGACAGCCGGAGGATGAGTCGAAGATCCCACGACTTGAACGAGCGCTTGCACAATTAAAGAAGCAGCACGTTTGGGGGGATTTATCAGACGAGCATTACCTCAAGGAGCGGGACAAACTACGGAAAGAGCTTCAGACGTTAAGATCCGCCTCATCGGTGGTACAGATTCCGAACATCCAAAGGGCTAAGAAGCTTCTAGATAATCTTCGTTGTCTCTGGAGACACCCTGGTGTTTCGGACGCTCAGAGACAGAGGCTCGTTTTGGAGGTATTCGACCAGGTGAGAATCAGAGGAAAGGAGATCGTGGCCATAAGACCTAAGGCCCAATATGAACCCCATTTCGCATATATGGCCCTGGCGAACGGGGGGTGTCCGGTGTCGGGGAGACAGGAATTGAACCTGCGACCCCCTGCACCCCATGCAGGTGCGCTACCAAACTGCGCTACTCCCCGACTACAGCTAGAGTATCACAGGGATTTCAGGGGTTCAAGAACACACGCTGCGTCCGAGGACGCCTCAACTCTGATGAGACTTACTCGCGAAGGCTAGGTCTTCTTTCCCTGCAGGCGACGCCCGTGAAACAGGTACTGGTTCGCGTAGCCCGCGTAGCGTCCGAAGTAGTCCTGCGCCCAGGGCCTCATGGCCTTCTTGGTCAGCTTCTTTTCCACGACCGTCGGGTACCACTCTCGCAGCGCCCGATCGATCCAGACATCCACGGGAAAGGCCTCGAGCTTGTCCAACGAGAAGAGCATTATGCAGTTGGCCACCTTGTCGCCTATTCCGGGCAGGGCCACCAGCGACTCCAGCGCCTCGTCGTAAGATGCCTCACGCAGCGCATACAGGTCGAGGCCTCCATCCGCGATAATTCTGGCCGTCGCGGCGACGTACTTGGCACGGAACCCCAGCCCGAGGTCTCGCAGCGGCTGCTCTCCCGCCTCCGCCAGCACATCCACGGTCGGAAACGTGTGCCTAACGTCGCCGTTGGCCCTGATTGCACGGCCAAATCTCGTTGAGATGTCTTCGACGTTTGTGCTGATTCGGCCTATGTTGGAGTTGGCGGAGCAGATGAAGGACACGAGGCATTCCCAGGGCTCCTGCCGCAGGATCCGCATGCCTGGGAACCTCTTGATGGACTCTCCGATATACTCGTCTCTGTTGATGGTCGCGTAGATGGCGTCTATGTCGTCTTCGAGACGCAGATAGCCGCGCAACAGGGGTTCCAGGGCGAGCTCGTCGTCAGGCGAAGAGCGGAACTCCACGCCCTTCTGGTTCCTCCTGATCTTGACGTTGTTGTTGAAAATGACGCTGCCGTACCAGTCGCCTTCTCTCCGCCAACGGAAGGCCTGTCCGCACTCCAGCGTGCTTTCAAGATCGTAGGTGCTCTCGAAATCAATCTGCACCGCCTATCGCACCGTACTGGCGACGGCCAGCCAATCTCCGACAACGTTCTTTAGGTCTTGTAACGCGCAATCCGCGTAGGCCGTCTCGGGCAACGAAGACAGGAAGGCCTTGCCATAGCCGCGGGACGAGATGCGCTTGTCCAGAATGATCGCGACGCCCCTGTCCGCCTTGGTGCGAATCAGGCGCCCGAAGCCCTGTCTCAGTCGCAGTATTGCCTGCGGCACCGCGTATTGATTGAATGAGCTCTCGTACAGCTCCGACCGGGCGGCAAAGACCGGGTCCGTCGGCACGCTGAACGGCAGCCGGCTCACGAGCAACACCTTCAACACGTCTCCGGCCAGGTCAACGCCCTCCCAGAAGCTGGACGTACCCAGCAGAACCGCCTTGGGATCCTCCAAGAACCTACGCAGAAGCTGTGCCGGCGAGCCGTCGAGTCCCTGGGCCAATACCTTTATGCCGTCGGCCTGAAGCTGTGAGCGAATGGCGGCCGCGGTGGCCTGCAACGAGGCATGGGACGTGAAGAGGGCCATCGTGCGACCCTCCGCGGCGTTGGCTGCGTCGACGACCGCCTGCTCCAGCGCCCCCTGGTACGCCCACGAGTTGGGCTCCGGCATGTCTTGCGGCACGCAGACAAGGGCGGCCCTGGGATAGTCGAAGGGTGAGCCCAGCAGGAGCTCCTCGGCGTCGGAAAAGCCGGTGCGCTCGACCATGTGCGAAAACGAGCCCTTTGCGCTTAGCGTGGCGCTCGTCATGACTACGGACTCTTTTTGAGAAAAGAGCGACTCCTCCAGGGAGTCCCCGACATGAATGGGCGCCATGTGAAGGGTTATGTCCCCACTTCTCGAAGAGTGGCTGATCCAGTAGATGCCCTCCGGCTCGGGATGCGGAACGAATTCAGTGAGCCTCTGGCGCAGCTCGGCGTTGGCCTGCTGAGCGTTGGCCAGCTCCATCATGAGGCCGTCGTAGTTGAGCAGATTCGCGTTCGCCAGGTCCTCCAGCCCACCGTACAGCTTTCGCAGGGAGCCGCCAAGCTCGCCCAAGAGAATATCCGCATTCTGCCAGGAGACCTCAGCCTCCGACCAGGACGGCTGCGACCTGACGCCGCTGGTGACGCGCAGCTCCTGGACTTGCCCGCTGCCTCTCTCGGCGGACTCATCGAGCACGACCTTTATGGCGGCAAACATCTGCGAGAGGCTGTCCCGCAGGCGCGGCATTCGCTCGGCAACATTCGTCGCGATGGCCTGGACCGATTCCTTGCGCTCAGTCATGCCCGAGGCGGTGCGAAAGGCGGTCACGGCCTCATTCAGGAGGCCACGGTCGCCGCTCAGCGACCCCAGGTACTCGTCGAACCTGCCCTGTGCTAGCTCGAAGCCAAAGTGCCGGGTGGCCTCGTCTTCCAGATGGTGGGCCTCATCGACGATCAGGATGTCGTAGTCCGGTATCAGCGTCCCGCCCGCGATGACGTCCGACAGCAAGAGAGCGTGGTTCACCACTACGATATGCGAGGCGGCGGCGCGCTCCCTGGCCGCGCGTAGGAAACACGGCCCGCCCGTGCTAAGGCATTCGACGGCCCCCTGGGCGGACAGCCTCTCCCACGGCGCCGCGCTGTTGCGGTTGCCCAGGTTTATCTCGCTCCGGTCTCCCGTAGCTGTGTCCTTGAGCCAGACCATGGCCTTCGCCAACAGTCGGGCCTCGTTGTCGGCCAGCGACTCGCTGGAGCGCATGTGAGTGAATCGACGTAGGCAGAGGTAGTTCGCCCTACCCTTCAGCTGCGTGAACTTCAGCTCCTCGGCGTCGATGGAATCCATAGCTCGCAGCGTGTTCACGAGGTCCGGCAGGTCCTTGTTCGCGAGCTGCTCCTGCAGGTTGATCGTGTTTGTGGAGATGACGACGCGCTTGTCGTTCATCAATGCGTAGAGCGCCGCGGGCAGGAGATATGCCAGCGACTTGCCGACGCCCGTTCCGGCCTCGACGATGAGCCGCTGTCCCTCGTTGATGGCCTTACCGACGGCGAGGGCCATCTCCACCTGCTCCGTGCGCTCCTCGAATGCTGGAATCGACTGTGAGAAGGGGCCTCCACTTCGCAACATCGAGGCGATGACGCCCAGGTCCAGAGTTGCCGGCTCTTTCGTCGCGCGCAAGGACCGACGCTGATGTAGCCGTGCCGAAATCTCCTTCATATCGACGCCCGTGGCCCCTGTCCCTAGATCTTGGGCCCCGGTCCTTCCAGGTTGCCACGAGCTTTTCTGGGCCTCCAGCCCCTTGAGGACATAGCCCAGGACCCACGAGGAGCGCGCGGCGAGCCTGCTCATCTCGGCAAGGGTGTAAACGTCCAGCTCGGAGGCCTCCTCGACCATCGTGACGAATACCTCCTTTGTCGCCAGGGCATCGTCCACGGCCCTGTGGGGCCTGTCGTGTTGGAGGTTCATGCGGGCCGCAAGCCGGGAAAGCGAATACTCGGGCAGACCCGGTCGCATGACATAGGCCAGGTCCCAGGTGTCGCAACGAGGGTTCGACAGCTTCAGGCCCTCCGATTCCAGAAATCCAAGGTCGAACCCGAGGTTGTGGCCCACCACCGGCGAGGAGCCTACGAATAAGGCGAATTGGCCCACGACGGATGAAAAGGGGGGAGCTTCGTTCACCTGTGCCTGTGTGATGCCGGTGAACTGCCGGATGAAGGGGCTGAGGCGTCTACCTGGATTCACGAAGCTCTGGAAGGTGTCCAGGACCTCGTGTCCCTGAAACTTCACGGCCCCGATCTCGATTATGCGGTCCTTCTTGGGGGACAGGCCCGTGGTCTCCAGGTCCAAAGCTACCCAGACCTCTTCGAAGGGCGGAGAATGCTGCGGGAGGAGGGTCATTCAGGCTCCTTGACTAGCCTTTTTATATGCTACGGCAACAGCAATCCTACCAGAAACCAGGGCTCAATTGTCGGACATTTCGAAAAGAAAAAGGCACGGACAACATCGAAGTCCAGACTTCGCGGGCGACCGTCATACAGGCAGCCCGAAGACCTCCGAGCAATGCCTCAGAGCTCCTTCGTCCCCCTGATATCGCACGTTTCCCGCGTCTATCGCCTCCATCAGGGTGACTCGTTGCATGGCGATCGCCGAATAGGTATATGAATCGGCGGTGATTACGAGGTCGGGGCCATCTACCGGACCCTGACCCGTCTTTAGCTCGCCACCCTCGACCGACGCGTGGAATATCTCGTCGCCTATTCGGAACTCATACCGTTCGCTGAGGCCTGCGGCGAGGTCGGGCCTGAACGCGAAGTGCATGGCGAGGACCGACCAGCCCGGTCGAAAGTGGTCCCCTGTATTGGGCAGAGCGTGGCTCAGGCTGCCCCACTTGCCGAGCTCAATGATGACGGATTCGAGCCCTCGGCCCTTCTCCGTGAGCTCGTAGACGGTGGAGCCTGCGGGAGGCGGAAGCCACCTTCGCCCGATCACGCCTTCACCCTCCAGGTCCTTCAACCGCGACGTAATGAGGTTCGTGCCGATCCCGGGAAGGTTGTTGAGGATGTCCGTGAAGCGCTTGGGGCCGATCAGCAGCTCCCGGATAATCAGGAGTGTCCAGCGCTCGCCGACTATGTCCAGGGCGTGGGCGATGGAGCAGTACTGGTGGTAGCTTCGCTTACTCAATTTCTGCACCTTTTCGTCGCTACTTCGTTCGTAATATTGCTGGGTCGCTAATCTGTTATTCCGCAAACCGGGTCTCGAAAGGACGGACTTTAAGATTCTGACATATTGGCTTCCTAAATTCTAGCCAATAGTTGATTATAATGCTGCCGGCTATAAATTTAGAGCGTCAACACCTTGTAATTAACAATGTGATACTTTAAAATTATATAGTCATATGTGGGGGCGTTAACCCGGGCGACGGTCGAGGATATCGACTCCCAGGAGGGCGAGATGGATGTGCTCATAGACCTGCATTGGCGTATCTATCCCGCCGCGGTCTTGGCCCTAGCGGGCGCA
>JADFQF010000073.1 GCA_022561955.1 Chloroflexota bacterium
GAGAGGTTTCCCGGAGGGGTGATCGCGTAGGTGGATTCGTTTGACCGGGTGACACCGCGATTCCTTCGAGAGGCTCGCCCCCATCCCTTCGACAATGCCTCCGCTCCCTCTGGGAGAAGATTGTGTGAGGCGCTGCGATGTTCAGGCCTTTCACCCCCTCTGAATCTCCCCCTTCGCTAGGGGGAGACCATGCCTATGCTGTGCCGCCGCCATCCATCACGAGGGGCGTGCCCGTGACGAACGACGCCTCGTCGGACGCCAGGAACAGCGCGCCGCAGGCGATCTCCCGAGGGTCGGCGTTGCGCTTCATGAAGTTTGAGTTCGCCGCCTCCGCGAGGAATGTCTCCCGGTCCTCGCCGACGAACTTGCGATGCAGCTCCGTCGCCTGTGTGAGGACCGAGCCGGGACAGACGCAGTTCACGCGAATATTGTAGGGCGCCAGGTCCAGGGCGAGGCACCGCGTAAGCTGCATGACGGCGCCCTTGGAGGCGTTGTAGGGAATGAACGCCGGCTGAGCGATATAACCGCTTACCGACGCGATGTTGACGATGGCGCCGCCTCCGGCCTCTTTCATCACCGGCAGGACGTGTTTGACGCAGTACGCCTGCCCGATGACGTTGACTCCGAAGACCCGCTGCCAGTCGGCGTCCGTAACGTCCTGTACCTCTCCGAAGACGAAGGCCGCGGCGTCGTTGACAAGGACATCGACAGTTCCGTAGGCCGCCTTCGCCGCCTCCACCATGGCCTGCACGTCGCTCTCGACAGACACGTCGGTGCGCACGAACAGGGACTCGCCCATCGAATCCCTTATCCTTTTCACGGTCTCCTCTCCGCCGCCGACGTCGATGTCGGCCACCACGATCTTCGCGCCTTCCTGAGCGAAGAGCTCGCAGATGGCACGACCGATGCCGGCCGCCCCGCCGGTGACGATTGCGACCTTGTTTTCGAGTCTCATGGCTTTCTCCTTGGTGGATGATGGATTGGACGAACCACCCCCTCTACCCCCTCTGAATCTCCCCCTTCGTAAGAGGGAGACGGTTGTCGTCCGCCAAAAGCGAAGTTGGATTGGCGCGGTACCGATGTCTTTGCCGATTAACAAGTGCCTCATATTAGGCAAAAAAGCTAGTCGAGGTGGAATATCTCTTCCAACTCGACCATTGCCTGGTCGGGTCGGGCTCCGGGAGGTATCTCAAAAAACGGCGACATCAACTCCTGCCATCGCTGGTTGACCTCCTCTTTCGACATTCCTTCCAGCGACGCGGCGAAGCTATCCTCCGCCTCGAAGTAGCCGAAAAGCAGACCGCCCTCACCCATGAACAGCGAGTAATTACGCCAGCCGCACCTGCGAAGCGCATCGAGCATGTCGGGCCACACGGCCTCGTGATGCTCCTTGTACTCCTCGAGCCTGTCCTGCCTGACCTTTAGCAGAAACCCGACTCTCTTAATCTCTTGAACTCCTTTGCTACTTTGGGGCCCTTCTTACTAGGACGAGCCTGGATGTAATCCGCGCCTTACGGCCCTACCTGCCAGTACCGTCTGCCCTCGAAACGCACCACACGGCCAAGACCGGGCGCGGGGAAGTGGCAGGAGATGATCGGTGTGCCTTCGGACTCCCATTCGTCCAATAGGCGGCGGCGCGTGCTGATCGCGACGTCGGCGTCGTTATCGAAGAGCGGCGTCCATTCGGTCTCGGTGACCTGCGCCGGGTGAATGAGAACGTCGCCCTGGATTACGGCGCGCTCGCCCGACGATGCAAGCAGCACGCTCATGTGTCCGGGCGTGTGGCCCGGCGTAAGGAATGCCTTTACCTCGGGTGTTAGATCGGCCTCGTCTCCCAGAGTGTCGAACAGACCTGCCTTGACCAGGGGCTCGACATAGCGCTCCATGTATGGGTAGCTGGACTTCGCCCGGACCTCGGACTTTCGGAAATGGGCGAGGTCCGCCTCGTGGGCCAGGTAACGGGCGTTGGGAAACGTAGGCACCCACTTACCGTCCACCTCTCTTGTGTTCCAGCCGACGTGGTCGACGTGCAGATGGGACATGAAGACCGTATCCACCTCGGCGGGATCGATCTTATTGGAAACGAGGTCTGCCATGAGCTCTCCCCTCGCGCCTCCAAGATTCTCAAACGGGCCGTCGCCATAGCCCGTGTCGATGAGAATCGTCTTGCCGCAGGACCTCACGAGGTAGCAGCCTATCTCGATGCGCATGTGGGCGTCGCCTTCGAATGTGTCGGGGAATGACTCTCTGTACCTTTCCCACTCGGCCGGCGGCACTCCGGGCCACAGCTCATTCAGCGGCGTCGGATAGACAAGGTTCATGTCCGTAAGGGCGACGATCTGGATCTCGCCGACCTGCATATTGAAGTCAGTCAAAGTTCTCCTCCGCATATCACAGTTCAGCAGATGTATCCCGAGTGGCAGGATTGTATTGGAAGGCACCAGGTGTGTCCACAGGATAGACCCTGCAACAAGAAACTGGAAAAGTCTTAGAAAGTAGCCAAGATTTGAACTTTCCCTGCCAATAAGCCTGGAGCAGTTCTGGTTATTATCGAGGCGTAGTGCATGGAATCCAGGGATAGCGATTGGAAAGGAGAGTCACGTGCCAAGAATCGAAGAGATCATCGCCGACGACCCACGGCTGCCTCCACTGGAGAGGCAGGTACTGGAGGTACTGAATAAGAACCCTGACTATCTCTTTCGCATGGATAAGAAGGCCGACCTTCAGGAGCTGGGCGCCTGGATGAAAGCCCCTGAAACGCCCTACCCTCCTATGTCTTTGGTCGACTCAGCGCCTCGCCCGATATCGCTGATCGAGCACGCCCTGAACTCTCTTCATCACAAGGAAGAGATAGGTAGCATCGCTATCAATGACCACCGATGCTACGGAAGCCACGAGGCCGTTAGCCGGGCGAAGGCCTTGGTAAAGACCCCGGAGCCCGCAATTGACGAACCGACTGCCAACGGCGCTCGGCCGGCGGAAGCGGCTTTCTAGGCCAGGGAAGCGTCAACCCAGGCAATACGACGGCGCTGGGACCGCCTCGAATACAGGCAGGAGTCTCAGCGCCCCCGCGTCTTGATCGTCCTCTGTGTAACTCCTGCTACTAGCCTGTGCAACCACTAATCGGCCGGCAGATCGTCGTTAATGCCCGAGATTTCTAATTTGCGGCGGCGGCTTCTTCCCTTAGCTTACTCAGGAACTCCGTTACGTGGGGCAGCACCAGGTTGCTGCTTCGGGAGGTCTGCCCGTGATCGAGGCCCGGAAATGAGACGAAGGTCGCGTTGGGCATGTGCTTCACGCACTCCTTGACGCCATCGTACAGAAAATCGGCCTCACCGACGTACAGCAGACAGGGCATGGTCATGCTCGGCAGCACCTCTTCGATGCCCTGAAAGTCTCTAAGCTCGATGGAGGATGCGATCAGCGCCTGTACGTCGTTTTTCAGCATCCGTGCCCTTCGGTCAGGTTCCATCGGCCCCGACTGCTCTTCGATCTGGGCGACGTAGGACTCCATGCCGCCCTCCAGGGCTTCGATTCGTTTGTCGATGGAGCCATCGGCGCCGGACCGGCCGTAGGGATGCATGCCGCCGATGATGATAGCGTCGAAGCGCTCCGGAGCGTACTTGGCCACTCCGAAGCCCGCCCGGCCACCCAACGAATAGCCCATGTACACGGCGCTCTCGATGTCCAAGTCGTCCATGATGGCCGTTACGTCGGCGACCTTGAGCTCCATCGCATAATCTTCGGGGCTTTGAGGCTTATCGCTATTCCCGTGCCCTCTGGTATCAGCAAGAATCAACCTGTGGTCTCTTTTAAGAGTCTCAACGTAGCCGCTGTCGTACCAGCTTTGCAGACTGCCGCTGAATCCGTGTTGCAAGACGAGCGGCGGCCCATCGCCCTCGACCTGATAGTAGATTTTAACCCCGTTGTTATCGGCGAACGGCATATATACCTCCCTCAGGACTCTGCATTCTCACTCTCAGCGCCTGACTAGCAACGGCTGCCAGGCCCGTTTGCCCGACGGCGCCCATGTTTCGAGTTGGCGTCAGTGTAGTAGGCGGGCGAGAAACGTGTCAAGGAGGAGGACGCCGACGCTCGACTATGCCATCCCGATGTGGCCTCGTGGTAAGCTATTTCCTACTTTTATGACAGGTTCCTTCCCCATTGACTTCGCAGCCCGACAACTGCCTACCCGTAGCTACCTGGTTCCTCTATACCGAGGCAGACGAACCCCTGGGACGCGTTTATCGCCCCGATTCATCGGAGCCAAATCCGGGCGACCGCCTGGAGGATGCGGAGCGCTGGGGAATGGCCGAGGTCATCGCCTTTGAGGAGCTCAGACCAACATGCGCCATGAAGCGGTTCAAGGTGGTCGTAAGAATACTGTCGTGACGGTGTCTGTTGCCGACCATCGAACGAGTCTCCACATCGAGCATGGCGGCCCTTCGTAGCAAATAGCAGCTGCCCATCGGGCGGTATCCGATACAGCCAGCTGGCGTTGCTTATCCAGCGCATCTAGCCGGTCTGCGTGTAACGGGCAGCGCACGCGAGATGCTAGACATCGTTTCTCTCCTTCTCCATTCCTAATTTAACGGGCCTGCGGGTCGTTGAAATTCCATCTATTTTTCGGACGAACATGCGTGAAGTCGAAGACTGACTTTACGCCTATAAACAGCCGTTGGCGAGCAATCATCGAACTCATGAATTCCTCATATAGCCTGGCCGTTCCTCACAACTTCCTCACAGTTTGTGAAATAAAGTACAAATAGTTAGATAGACAAGAAAAAAAGGGAACCGGGGCCCTTAAATCTGTTGGAGGTTTGGAACCATGTTGACTAAAGAGAGAGTAATGACCGAGGCACATGAAGCCCCTAAAGTTGCCGTGGCAGACAGGGCCATAGAGGAAGCCGAAGAAGTGGTCCGAAATCATAGAACGGCTACGGACTACCTCCTGGGTGCCGCCAGGCTGTCGATAGGGTGGATCTTCTTCTGGGGGTTCATAGACAAGCTGTTCGGCCTAGGATTCGCCACGGCAGCCGACAAGGCATGGATCGCGGGCGGCTCCCCGACCTTCGGGTTCCTGAGCTTCGGCGCGAAGGGACCGTTCGCTGAGATCTTCAAGGGCATGGCGGGAATGGTGGTTGTGGACTGGATGTTCATGCTGGGCCTGCTGACGATCGGCGTGACGCTAATGCTAGGCATAGGAGTGAGGCTTGGAGCATATATCGGAGTGCTGATGTTGCTCCTCATGTACACAGCCGGTTTCATACTGCCCGAGCACAACCCCATCATCGACGAGCACATCGTCTACGCCATCATCATGTTGACTCTAGCGGCGACCGGCGCGGGCAGGTACCTAGGGCTCGGCAAGGTCTGGGCGAAGACAGGCCTGGTGAAGAGGTTCCCAATCCTGGAGTAGCTGACGAGGCAGACTAACACTCCAGAAAATTAGAAGAGGGCCCGTTCAAGGGCCCTCTTCTTCGTCAGAAAATATTCGCGGCGAGTCCGACGCTTACCGCCAACCCTCCGGTACGATAGCCTCAGCGTACCCGAACTTTCTCGCAATCCACTCCTCTACGAACAGTCCGTCCCGGTAGCTCGAGCTTTCCGAATCGTGTATCTCGGCCTCTCCGGAGATACCGCTGCGGACGGATTCCAGCGCAGAGCCGCTGAGCAGACTCCCCGGCGCGCCCGCCATGATCAGAGTGTTTGCATCTACCTGGGGGGCGAACCAGCGCAGGTCCAGGTGAGCAAGGGTCTCACGCACCGCAGCCTCCCTATCCGGGAAGGCCCTAAGGTAGTCGTTGATCTCCTCCAGGGGATATGCGCCCGTCTTGGACGCCAATTCGCACGTGTCGAGAAACAGGGCGGGAGTCGATATTACGTGCGTGACTCCTCGTGCCAGCGCCGCCGTTATCAACGCCATGTCATTGCCGACAGCCACGATCCGGTCCCTATCGACTTCGGTGCGAGACAGCAGATATTCCAGGCCCCGCACACAGTCGGCTGCGATGCCTCGAAATATATACGTCGCCGAATCGTCGATCTTCTCCGTCAGCTGGCCTGGAAACTTCGCGGCGTAGGGCTCGTCGACGTTTCGTTGGCCCCTGGCTCCGCACGAAAAAGTGATGTACCTGCCGCGTTGGAGGTTAGCCGTGCCCTGCGGGATGGGCTCCACGACGCTCTGGTACTTGGAGGTGTAGTAGATGGCGGGAAACGGGCCCTCGCCGGCCGGAATGCTAAGGTAGCCGAACAGCCGGTACGGGCCGATGCTGGTGAGGCGCACGCCATACATCGTGGCGTAGTCCGTACAACGAATTGGAATCAGCTCCACCTCGGGGTTGGCGGGAGTCCCGGACAGCTCGTCCAGCGTCTCCTTCCAGTACTGATCGAAATCTACAGGTCTAATGTTCGACATCGTTTGTCCTGTCAGTGAAGTCGAAGGTATTATAGACTTTCTTTGCCATTTCGACAAAATGATGACCGTGACACATTTTGCATCGTGTCGACCCGCGGCCCGTAATTTGAAACATCTGGTTCCACGAAGAAAGGAGACCCCACCCAATGTGATGAGGTCTCCTCAGTGTTTGCCTCAAGCCTCGCGAATCCTTCTCGCGAGGGCTCTCGTCAATACATTGCCGTTACCTATTCACCTTTACCGGAGGAGAAATCGATTCGTTATCTGCAGGAAGCGCGTCGCGGGCGCCGACGATTGTAGCAATGGCCTTGAAGGTGACTTTCCCGATACTGGCGTCTTCGTTGGTAAAAGTGTAGCTGAAGCCAAAACGGGTGGTCCGGTTCGCGGAACGCACTGGCATGACTTGATTGCGTGTGCCAACCAACTGGAAACCTTGGGGAC
>JADFQF010000074.1 GCA_022561955.1 Chloroflexota bacterium
TGCGATAGGGTATGCCCAGGCTCTGTAGCAGGGGTTGCATCGCCAGGCCGCCCTCCGTCTGCCACGGGTCGCGCTCGCCCATCTCGCCGCGATAGCTGATGAGCATCAGCAGCGGAATCCGATAGAGCTGCGCCAGGGACACGATGCCGTTGACGGACGCTAGAAAGCCGTGGTTCTGCATGAGCATCGCCGACTTGACGCCTGCGAGGTGAGCGCCCGCCGAGATGCCTACGCCCTCCTCTTCTTTGTTCAGCCGGACCAGCGTTACGTCAGGGTCTTCGTCGGACATGGAGACGAGATGGACCAGCCAGGTCTCGGGCAGTGCGGAGATGATGCGCACGCCGTTGGCCTTGAGAGCGTCGTAGATAATTCGAGAGTTTTCGATGGATACGGGCACACCAAACCCCTGCGGACCGTATGGCACAGGATTGTATTAGCACCGTCGGCGCGTGTCAAACCCGTGTCTACCCCGCCCATAACGCGGCCCACACGCAAATCTGTGATTTTGCACACTGGCAACTAACCAAAGATGGCCCAAGGAACCCTTATGATGATCTTAGGATAGACGGAAATGACCTGATCCCTCGGCTAAATCCTCTGTCCGACCCTCAAGCAATTCCTCGGCTAGCAAGGAACGACTCGTACCCCGTGGACTATCCACATTGAATTTGGTTTCTCCTACGAAACCATCGACCGCCGTACGGCCTCAGGGCAGGTTTTTGTAAAAAAGGCAGGTATCGATAAGTCAACCGCAGGAGTTTGTGAGAGCCATCGTACTGCTGTGCTCTCGCAAGGAAGAGGAGTAGATGTTATGGCAGTGGAACGCCTGCTAGAAGACAGATCCGTATCTGAGGTACCCGAATTTGAATGGGACAGAGCACCGGCACGCATCAAGGTAGTCGGCGTCGGCGGTGGAGGCTGCAACTGCGTTCGCAGAATGCTGCAGCACCGGCACGTCCCAGGCGTGGATTTCTGCGTCGTCAACACGGACATCAAGTCGCTGGAGACCGTCAAGGACGGGGCCGATATAATTCAGATCGGCGAAAAGGCGACCCGTGGATGGGGCGCTGGAGGCGACAACTCTTTAGGTGCGAGGGCGGCCGAAGAGTCCTCAACCGGACTGCGTCGGGCCCTCAAGGACGCAGAGCTCGTGTTTATTACGGCCGGCATGGGCGGTGGTACAGGCACGGGAGCCGCCCCCTACGTGGCCTACCTGGCCAAGGAGATGGGCGCCGTGGTGGTCGCGGTCGTGACGACGCCGTTCAGCTTCGAGGGCAGCCGCCGCATCGACAGGGCCATCGCCGGCGTGGCGAGGCTGCGGCCATATGTCGACAACCTCATAGTCATTCATAACGACCGCCTGCTGGAGTACGTGGACCACGATGCCCAGATGATCGAGGCGTTTCGCACCGCCGACGAGGTCGTGACGCAGGGCATCATGAGCGTCTCCGAGCTGATCAACGTCCCCGGTGAGATCAACGTCGACTTCGCCGACGTCAAGACGATCATGGCGAACCCCGGCGGAGCACTGATGGCGATGGGTCAGGGCCACGGCCACATGGGAGCCCTGGAGGCGGCCAAGCAGGCCATCGCGAACCCGTTGCTGGACATCTCCATCAAGGGTGCGAAGGGGGTCCTCTTCTCAGTCAAGGGTGGCGAAGAGCTTACTCTCGGCGGTGTAAACGCGGCCGGCGAGCTGATCTCTCAGTCGGTCCGTAAGGACGCCGACATATACTTCGGCATGTCCATCGACGAGACCCTCGAGGACAAGGTGGTCATGACGCTCATCGCGACGGGGCTCAAGCAGGGCAACCTGACCAAGGCGATCTCGGGCCGTAAGGGCGGGATGTTTTCCGGAAAGATGAAGGCCGGCTCGTTCCTGGGCCGCTAGCGAAGAACATGCATCAGCAAGCAGGAGGGGCGGCTCACGAGTCGCCCCTTTTTTTCGTGTCTGGAGACTTTGCTACTCTCGGCAGGTTGGCCATCAACGGCTAGCTCCCGCACACTCTTGCGAAGGTGGGCTCTAATTTTAGCCACGAGATGAACGATAAGCCGAATTGTTGGGGTTCATCTGATTACTGCGATTATCATTCGCGGCCTGAAAAGAGGGGTTGTTGGGATTCATCGAATTGGATCGCTGATCATTTGAGGTTGTAGGCGAAGGAGAACGACCTAGCTCAAATCCCGCTCCAGAGGCGTCGTCAGTTGCTTGGGTGCTCGTCACTTCAGCTGCCTCCTCGATCTTCTTATATTCGGAGACAAAACCTAACGGGAATTTGTAGGAACAGTGTGGACATTCAACTTTGAACTTATCACGGCTGTGCGCGCAGTCAGTAAGCATGCTGCCCAGGTTGACAATTATCTCTCCATCACATTTAGGGCAGTGTAATTGTAGGATGGTCATTATCTGAATCCTCCTTGGAAGTTTCGCGCTTTTGAGTTCCTCGAGATGCTTCGTCGCCCAGGTTATTCAGTATTAGAGTCGGCCATAGAGATGTGCAATAATTCCGTTCGCCCTGAGCCTGTCGAAGGGCTGCCTCGTGCAACAACATCGCAAACCTAGGGGGGTCAATCACGATTTCGGAACAGGATAACATAACACGTCCTGACAGTCGCTCTGCTAAAATAATTTTCAACTGACGAGAATAATGAATCCAACGTCAATTGAACTGTGTCCAACATGAAGACCCTCTACATAGTTTCGACTCCCATCGGCAACCTGGAGGACGTGACCCTTCGCGCCATGAGAATATTGCGCGAGGTCGCACTGGTCGCGGCCGAAGACACGAGGGTCACTCGTAAGCTCCTCAGCCGCTACGACATCCACACTCCGCTGGTCAGCTTTAACGAGAACAACCAGTCCAGGAAGCTTCCCGAGATTCTGAACGCCCTGAGCTCGGGCGACGTGGCCCTCGTCTGCGACGCCGGAACTCCGGGCGTCAACGACCCTGGAAACGAGCTCGTCATCGCCGCCGCGGACGCCGGCGCAACGGTCGTGCCGATTCCGGGCCCGTCCGCCGTCACCGCGGCCCTCGCCGTCAGTGGCTTGCAGGAGGGCCCTTTCGTCTATGTCGGATTCTTGCCCCGAAAAAAGGCGGAGCGCCGTAGGCTGTTGGAATCGCTGGCGTTGGAGGAGAAGACCCTCGTCGCCTTCGAGGCCCCCCATCGCCTTATCGCCGCCCTTCAGGACATGAGATCGGCGTTGGGGGACAGGAACATCGCGGTCTGCCGGGAGCTGACGAAGCTGCACGAAGAGATATTTCGCGGCAGCATCTCCGAATCGATTGAGCGTTTCACCGAGCCAAGGGGCGAATTCACGCTGGTGATCGAGGGTGCTCCCGTTTCCGAGGAGGATACGGCTCCGGACGATGCTTCGATTCTTGAGCTCATGAAGGAACACAGAGGCAGGGGCGCCAGGGCAAGGGATGCCGTAGCCGCCGTCGCAGCCGTCACCGGAATATCGCGGCGCAAGGCCTACGATATTTGGCTGCTGTCTGGCAAAAAGGCGGTCGAATAAGAGGGCCGCGCGAGACCCGTTCGGCTTGTCTCACCTGTATGGGTCGACCTCCCGCCACGGACAAAATCATCCTCTCATATGGGACGTCTGTGATACCATGTACAATCGAACCCCGAGCGCATTGGACCGGATGATTTATGCCTGAGCGAATCCTTGTTGCAGTTGCATGGCCGTACGCCAACGGCTCGATTCATCTTGGCCATGTCGCCGGAGTTTACCTCCCAGCCGACATTTTTGCCCGCTACCATCGCATGAAGGGCAACGAGGTCCTCATGGTGTCGGGAAGCGACGCTCACGGCACGCCCGTTACGTTGACCGCCGAGCAGAGGGGGGTCACGGCCGAGGAGGTCACCAGCGAGTACCAGGCGGAGTTCCTGGATAACTGGAAGCGCCTGGGCATAAGCTTCGACCTGTTCACCTCGACGCATACCGATAACCATGCCAAGGTATCCCAGGATATCTTCCTCAGTCTGTTGGAGCAGGGGCACATCTACAAGGACACCATGCGGCAGCCCTACTGCGAGAAAGACAACCGCTTCCTGGCGGACCGCTACGTCGAGGGCAAGTGTCCGCACTGCGGCTTCGACAACGCCAGGGGAGACCAGTGCGACAACTGCGGCAGAACGCTGGACCCGCAGGAGCTCATCGGCATGGCCTGTCGCATCTGTGGGAACGAGCCGGTCATCCGGGAGACCGAGCATTTTTTTCTGAAGCTCAGCGAATTCGAGCAACCCCTCTTGGAGTGGGTCAGAGAGCAGACGCACTGGCGTCCCAACGTCCGCAACTTCACCATCAGCTTTCTGGAGGGGGGACTGCACGACAGGGCCATCACCAGGGACATCAAGTGGGGAGTTCACCTACCCCTGGATGGCTACGAGGATAAGCGCCTCTACGTCTGGTTCGAGGCCGTCATCGGCTATCTCTCGGCCTCCAAGGAGTGGGCCGAGGCCTCCGGAGACGCGGACCGATGGAAGGCGTTTTGGCAGGGTGAGTGCCGGTCGTACTACTTCCTGGGCAAGGACAATATCCCCTTCCATACGGTGATATGGCCCGCAATGCTCTTGGGGTACGGCGGTCTGAACCTGCCGTACGACGTCCCCGCTAACGAGTACTTGAACCTCGAAGGCTCCCAGTTCTCGACGAGCCGCAACTGGGCGGTATGGCTTCCGGACTATCTCGACAAGTACGAGCCCGACCCGCTTCGATACGTGCTCGCGGCCGGCATGCCCGAAACGTCGGACTCGGACTTTTCGTGGCGCGAGTACGTAAGGCGCAACAACGACGAGCTCGTGGCGACCTACGGCAACCTCGTACACCGTGTGCTCTCGATGGTGTATCGCAACTTCGACGGAAAGGCACCCGACCCGGGAGAGCTCGGAGACCCGGAAAAAGAGCTGCTGGACGAGGCCCGACGAAGGTTTCAGGAGACGGGCGAATCCATAGAGCTCGTCCGGCTTCGCGCGGCGCTGACCTCGGCGATGGCCCTTGCGCATGCCGCAAACCGATATCTGGACGCGAAGGAGCCCTGGCGTGCGGTCAAGTCCGACAAGGCCGACGCCGCAAGGACGCTCTGGGTGACGCTATCGGTCATCAACTGCCTGAAGACCCTGCTCTACCCGTTCATCCCATTTTCGTCGGAGAGGCTTCACACGATGCTCGGATTCGCGGGCAGCGTGCGGGATTCGGGGTGGGCTTGGAGCCCCGATGACTTGTCGCCGGGGCAAAAGATGGAAAAACCTGAGCCCCTATTCGCGAAGCTCGATGAGGAGTTGGTCGAGGCTGAGGCGCTGCGAATCGGTCAAAGTGAATAGAGATTAAGAGGTAAATTGGATTGCAGGCTACGTCCATTTTCGACCCCGTTCAAGACCGCCTTCAAGACGTCGGAGAGAGTCTCACGGGGATGGCGGCCGACCGCTTCCCATATCTGTCGACCCTTCTGGACCATATATTTGCTACGCCCGGCAAGCGAGTCAGGCCGGCCCTTACCCT
Organism: Chloroflexota bacterium; assembly: GCA_022561955.1. Next base: position 5,507 of record JADFQF010000074.1, read on the forward strand.
TCTGGCGTCCAACTTCCACGATCACGACGAGCGGATTACTCATGCCATGGCCACCGCCGTAGAGCTGCTCCATATCGCGACACTTATTCACGACGACACGGTGGACGACTCCGACCTGCGAAGGGGTCGAGCGACGGTCAGCAACCTCTGGGGTGGGAACGCGGCGGTCCTGGTGGGGGACTACCTGTTCGCCGCTTCCGCGACCTTCGTCTGCGATACGGTCGATGTCCGGGTCATCAAGCGGTTTGCGGAGACGATCATGAAGCTCTCGGCCGGCGAGCTTCAAGAGATGTCCGTGTCGTTCAGCCCGGACCAGTCCATGGAGACGTACCTGGAGCGAATCTACAACAAGACCGCTTCTCTGTTTACGACGGCGGGAGAGTCCGGGGCGCTCCTGAGCGGTGCGAGCGACGCTAACGTAATGGCTCTCAAAGATTACTCCTGCAACCTGGGCATGGCCTTCCAGATCGTAGACGATATTTTGGACTTCGACGGGACCGAGGAAGAGTTCGGCAAACCCGTCGGAAACGACCTGCTGCACGGGATCATAACTCTGCCAACGCTGCTGGCCATGCGTCGGCATCCGAACAGTACACTGATATCGGACTTCTTTCGGAACAGAGAGGACACTGGCCTGCTCCAGGAGGCCATCAGCTTCATACGAGACGGCTCCATCATTGAAGAGGCGTATCAGGTGGCCAAAGAGTACAGCTCAAAGTCGTTAGAGGCGCTGTCTACGATACCGGCCAACCCCTCTCGGGACGCCTTGGAGGAGCTGGTCGGCTACGTGACGATTCGCAGGACCTAGGCCTCCCATACGACCCGGCCTCCGACCAGGGTCATGACGACGCGGGTATTCAATAGCTCACGGTCGCTCACGGCTGTAGGGTCTTTATCCAGCAATACGAGGTCCGCGGCTTCCCCGACGGCTATTCTCCCTCCCGAAGTTTCTCGCCCGATGGCTCTGGCGGCCGTCGACGTGTACAGACGAATCGCTTGGAGCCTGGAGATCACTTCATCAACTCCAACGACCTGCCCACTCGCGGACTGTCGAGCCACGGCGCCGTAGATTCCGTACATAGGATTGGGGTCGATGACGGGCGCGTCCGAGCTGCCGGCCACGGTCACGCCTGCTCTTATCAGAGACCCAATTCTATAGAGCAGCCGCTGCCTCTCGGGCTCGACTTCGGCCAGATACCGGTCGCCGCCGTGGTAGATGAAGCCGGGCTGCGTCACAATCACGGCCTTCGCCTGTGCCATCTTCTGTAGGGACGCGTCCGTGATTTCCGAGCAGTGCTCGA
>JADFQF010000075.1 GCA_022561955.1 Chloroflexota bacterium
GCACCTTATCGTCGAAGCCTCGATCTACCACATGCTTAATGATGTCCAGCCGTTGTGCGTCCGATGGCATATCGAAGTCGGACAGCGGATAGTGGGACGACTCGTTGCCGAAGAGGTCCCACTCCAGGTAGCAGCCGCTGTCGGCCAGCCTCGAGAGGACATCGAGATCGGTGATGGTCCGGTCGAGATGCCCGATGATGGTGCGTTCGATGTCCGCGCCCGCTTCGGCCAGCACCCCGATTATTTCTTGAGGGGCCGCCTCGTCGCGTCCGGGGTGTATGAGTATCGCCGCGCCGGTCTCTCGTTGCGCGCGCGCCGAAGCCCTCAGCACCTTTCTTTCGTTGTCCACAAGGGGCCACGTGCACCCGATCTCGCCGATGATGCCCGCCTTGACGCTGGTTTCGTCCACGCCGTCGCGGACCTCGCCCGTTATCTGCGCCGCGATCTCGTCCTCGGTCTTTGAGTCCATGTCGGCGGGGTGGACGGCGGCCACGTAGTAGCCTGCTCCCATCACGATGTTTACGCCCGTCGCCTGGGCGATCCTCACCAGTGCCTGAGGGTCCCTGCCTATGCCGATGGTCGTTGCATCGACGATCGTCCCGCCGCCAAGCGCCCCGTACAGTGCAACCTCGGCTATGGCAGCCTCCTCGTCCAGCAAAAGTAGATTATTCAGATTCGAGTAGTGGTTGTGCCGTATCCATCCCATGTTTTCCAGCGTGAGCGGCGCATTGGTCATGTCGGTCTCCGCCGCCACCACCGGCGGCCGGAGCATCAGCGAGAAGTCGATTAGCAGGTGCTCGTGCGTGGAGGCGACGCCAAGGTCTCCGGGGTCGACCAGCCCGAGGACCGTTTGCACCTTGCCTGTGTTCGCGGCTTCAGTCAAATCAACACTCCCGACATCGAATGGGCAGCAGCAGAGAAGAGGCTAGCATCGCCTGTGCCGGCGGTCAAGGGAGGCTCCAACGCAAGATAAAGGCAGGAAGCAGAGGCGGCGGCTCCGGGAGGCGTCAGGCCATTCTGCGGAAGTGTGGGTAGGCGAAGGCGAAGACCACGGTCGCCAAGGCAAGCACCATGCCGCTCAGGGTCAGCGCGTTTGGCGTTCCGATAACCTCCGCAAGAGAGCCAAAGGGCAGGGCCCCTATGGGCATCAAGCCGAAGGTCATCATTGCGATGCTCATGACACGGCCACGCATTTCGGGCGCGGAGTAGAGCTGAGTCAGGGTCATGTTGAGGGACATGTACACCGAGCTCAGCAGGCCTATCAACAACAGGAAGGGCGTGGCGATCAAATAAGAGGGCGACTGTGACAAGGCCATTAACGCAATGCCCCACAGTGTTGAGTTCACGAGGAGAAGGACGCCGCGCCTGTTGAACTTTTTTACGGACGCCAGGCCCAGCGTGCCCACCAGTGCGCCTACGCCCATTAGCATCATGAGAATGCCCAGGTCCGTGGACCTGACGTTGAGCGCCTCGCGGCCCCACGCTGGAAGAAGGGCAAATAGCGTGAAGCCGAAGAGGGATGGAATGAACGCCATGATTACCAGACCACGGAGAGTCGCATCGCTCCACACGTACTGCAGCCCTTCCTTGATATCTCCCGTTATGCTCTTCTTCTTGCCGTTGCCTGGTACGCTCTTCACGTTGAGCCCTAATACGGAGAAGGCGGAGACCACATATACGACGGACACGAGATAGAACACGCCGGACGTGTCGATGAATATGATGAGGATTCCGGCGAGTGCCGGCCCGATTATCCGCGTCAGGTTCATCGCCGAGTTGTTCAGCGCCACGGCGTTCATCAGCTTGTCATCGGGCACGATCTCGGAGATTATCGACTGACGGCTGGGCATGTTGATGGCCATCATGGACCCGTTCACGAAGCCGATAGCCAGAACGGCCCCCAGCCAGATTGTGCCGCTGGCGTCCATCATCGCCATCAAGAACGTCAGGAGGGCGTTGCCGATCTGGCTTCCAAATATCAGGTACTTTTTGGGCACCCTGTCGGCCAGTGCGCCGCCGATCAGCGACATGAACGTCATCGGCGCGGCAAATGACACCATGACCAGCGTGAGCGCAAACGGCGAGTCGTCTTCCAGCCGAAGGACCAGCCAGCCCCTGGTGATCATCTGCATGTTCATCGCCATGAAGGATGCGAAGGAGCCCGCCCAGATCCAGCGGAAGTCGCGGACCTGAAGGGTCTCGTATATAGGAGACCTCTTGAACGACTCCAGTAGGGGATACTTCGTCGTTTTCGGAGCCTCTAGGACCGCTGACGGCCGGGCCGTGGTCTGGGCCAACTCGGCTCCTTATAGAGACATCAGGCTAAGGGTTTGGCTGCCGCTATGGTAGGTAGCCAATGATACGTCGCGCAAAACAATTCAGGCAATGTATTGCAGTATATCACCTGATACGATGCCCTGGACGCGGCCCCGGGGGTTATCTCGGTCGCAGAGGGATCCAGACGACCCGGTTGTGCTCGAGGGCGCCGGAATGACGATTCGAAGGTCCAATGGCTTGCGGGGAACTCCGACTGCGGGGAGTATGTTGGTTGCACGGGGACGGGGGTCAGTTATAAGGGAAGCGTCGGCGCTCAACCCTTCCGTCATATTGACACTCTGACGTAAATGACCTTACGCTAGGGTATATACAACAGCGGAAACCATTGAGGGGAAGAAAGATGGCTACAATCGGAGACCCGGGCATTCAGGTGGTGCTGGACAATATCGAGACGGTCGTGGCGTCCGAGGGCGGCACGCTGGAGACGGCCGAGCTGCGCGACGGAAGGCTCACCGTGAAGTACAGGCCCGGCGTCAACGAGGAGTGCCCTGAATGCGTCCCCGACCACGACCTCGTGCGCCAGATGTTCGACACGTCCCTGAAGATATACGCCCCCCACGTAAAGAACCTGGACCTGCTCTAGCCGGCGTCCTCGTACCGGTCGTCCGTACCCACCTCGGTCCTCTCTCTGAGGGAGAGGAGGAAATGTCCCTTCTCCCGTCGATGGTCCGACGTATCGGACTCCTCCGATAGAGCATCGGAGCCCGAAGATAAATCCTCATAGGAGTCGGAGGAGGGGGCTACAAGGAGGGGGTCGATATTTCTGGGGACTCCTTCCCCTCTCCGGCGAGCCGGAGTCCGAAGATATACAGATTAAGGAGTCGGACATCCTAGCCTTCTCCCGCCAGGGGAGAAGGGATTTTTTATTGCCTGCCCATTCCTCATCTCCAATTCCTGATTTCATCTCTCCGACTACGACGTCGTATTGTCCTCCCTCCCCAGCGTGGGAGGGAGCTAGAGGGAGGGGGCCGCCGTCGGACTAAAGCATCGCCTCGTTCAGCGCGACGCCGAAGCCGGGCGCGTCGGTCGGTGCGATGTAGCCGTCCACGGCCGTCGGCGCGTTCAGCCAGAGCTCGTCACGCTCGGCGACGATCTGGTCGTTGTGGACCTCTGCCAGGTCCATGCAGTCGCTGCCGACGATCAGGTGCAGGCCCCAGACCTCGCCCCCTCGATGCGGCGACACGGGTATGTCGTGCCGTCGTGCGATATCCAGAATGCGCAGGCCCGCCGTGATGCCGCCGCACCAGGTCAGGTCGGGCTGCCACAGGCCCAGCGCTCCCGCCTCGGCGATGTCTCGGAACCCTTGGTGCGAGAACTCGTGCTCGCCGCCGGCGATAAGCGTCGGCTTCACCTTGTCCCTCAGCGCCGCCTGTCCCACCAGGTCGTCCGGGTTGAGAACGTCCTCGAACCAGAACAGGTTGAACTCGGCGAGACGGCGCGACATCTCCAGCGTGACGTCGCCGTCCCACGACATGTAGCAGTCGACCATGATCATGGCGTCGGCGCCGTACAGGTCTCTAGCCCTTCTCGCCCGATCGACCGCATCATCATAGTCGGCCTCGTCTCCGGTCCAACGATGGGCGAATTTCGTGGCCATGAAGCCCTTCTCGCGGTACAGCTCTGAGCTCTGTCCGGTCGCGTAGGCGAAAGCCTTTTGCTTCTTAAGGCCGCCACACAGGGCGTAAACGGGAACGGCCTCCGCCTTGCCAAGCAGATCGTATAGCGCAAGGTCGACCCCGCTCAGCGCCATGATGGCGAGCCCCTTGCGTCCGTAGGGCAGCGACGCGTCGTATAGCATGTCCCAAACGCCTTCTATATCCGCAACTGAATCGACCTTTCTTCCCACCATGAGCTCGCGAAAGTGCCGGTTGACGATCTCCACCGACGCCACTCCCCCACCCCCATACCCCAGGCCCACGACGCCCGCATCCGTCTCCACGCGCACCACGATCTGCCAGAAGTGCGTGCGCCACGACGGCACGACATGCCTGTAATTGGGGTAGACCGCCCTGACGTCCGTTATCCTCATATGAAGCTCCAACTACCTGCCGGCAAGTCATGCTAACCGCTGACGGCATCTCATACAAGGATACGAGGCTTCGGCCAGGGCCTGTGGTATCATTCAACGGTCAACTTTCGATGCGTACAAGTGACTCTCTTCAGCCTTATGTTGCCCTTCCGAGGAACGACATGACCTACGAGCAGATACTCACGGAGACCAGGGGCAGGGTCGGCCTGCTGACCCTCAACCAGCCCGACAAGCTCAACGCCATGAGCAACGTCATGAACCGCGAGCTCCGTAAGGCGATCATCTCATGGAACGCCGACGATGCCGTGGGCGCCATCGTCATTACAGGCGCCGGACGAGGCTTCTGCTCCGGCGCGGACATCGGCAGGTTCGAGGACGTCGTCCGGGGAGACGCGGCGGAAACGTCGGCCTATCCCTCCGAGACGGAGTGGGTCGACCTCGTGCGAGCGTCGAAGCCGATCATCTGCGCCGTCAACGGCGTGGCCGTCGGTCTGGGCATCACCTTCACCCTGCCCTGCGACCTGCGTGTGGCGGCGGAGGGCGCGCGCATCTCGTTTCGCTTCGTGCGTATTGGACTAACGCCTGAGATGGCCAGCACTCACTACCTCACCAACCTGGTCGGCATGGGTAACGCCATGGAGCTGATGCTGACGGGCAGGTTTGTCCTCGCCGACGAGGCTGAGAGGATAGGGCTGGTGAATCACGTCTACCCCGCAGACTCGCTCGTGGACGAAGCAGTGAAGCTGGCCCAGGAGATCGCGGAAAACCCCGCCTGGCACCTGGAGCGGGTGAAACGCCTGGTGCACGAGAACTACATGGAGCGGGACGTCGGCTGGGTCCTGAAGCGCGAGAGGGAGATATTCGCTCAGGCCCAGCGCTCAGACGCCCACAAAGAAGCGCTCGTCGCCTTCAGGGAGAAGCGAGAGCCCAACTTTCACGGATAAGAACCCTCTCCCTGACTCACCCCCTTCCAATAGGGAGAGAACATACCCTTTCCCCTTGTGAAGGGGTATGGGGCAGGACTGGGGCAGGTTCGCTGAGAAAGCTAGAACATGCTTGGCTGAACGCGCGGAACAGGAAACGCGTACCCCCATGTGCAACCGGGCAGATAGGTAACACTTAAACCGGGGACATAGGTAACACTTTTATCGGGGTACGTTGGACGATATTCGTATGATCATCCAGGAGTCCTATAACCAGAGGTCCATAGCTGATATGCCAATATCTGTCGTCTTTCTGCGACAGCCCCACGGGCTCACCCTTGAGAGCCTCGCTCAGGTAGATTTTGTCCCCTTTCCACTTGATCTCGCCGTTGGTCCGTACTCGTCGCACCGTGATGCCGACCTCGTAGTCTGGAGCGGATACCCGGCTGGGGTAGGAGCGCAACGACGGACAGTACCGAAGAGCGGGAGGCTGCTGTCCCAGAGCCTCATGCGGCCGCTCCTCGTTGTAGGTGTGGCGAAAGACGTCAAAGGCTCTCTGCTGCCTCCTTGGGTTAGCCCGAGGAGGAGAAGCCGTCTCGGCCTTCAGGGTCCGGTGCAGCCGCTCCAGCCGTCCGTTTTGCTCCGGGTGACCGGGCTCGATCCTCTCGGGGATGATGCCAAGCTTGATCCACCACACCGACAGCGTCGACAAGCTCCCCAGGCCTACGCTTGCAAAGGGTGGTCCGTTGTCGCTTCGGATGGACCTTGGAAGTCCGTACTCTCGAAAGGCACGCTCCAGGACTCTTTGCACCTGAGGTCCGTTGGGCTGCGGCAGCCCGTTGCACACCAGCAAGTACCGCGACGCGGCGTCCTGCACGGTGAGCGGGTCTATGCGGACCCCGTTCTCGGTGCGGAACCACCCCTTGAAGTCGATGGACCAGACGTCGTTAGGGTGCCGGGCGTCGGCAAAGGGCTCGCTCCAAGGTGTGGCACGAAGTCGTCGTTTCCGTCGCTTCACCAGTCCAGCTCTATCCAGTATGTTCCCCGCCGTGCTGTCCGCCGGCCAGGGGCCATCCGGCTCCGTGGCTCGCAACCATGCCACCAGCTTCTTCGGCCCCCACGTCGGATGGACCTGCTTGGCCCAGATCAGCTGCTCGGCTATCGTCCGAGGCGTCTCATTGGGATGAGAACGCGGAGCTCTGCTCTCCGACTCCTTAATCTGAATATCTTCGGAGTCCGATCCATCGGACCGATCTCCCAGCCCGTCCCAACCGTAGGTCTGAAATCGCAGGACCCGCTTGTAGCCCGTCTTACGGCTGATGCCAAACTGTCTACACATCTCCATGAAGGTCACTTCCCCCGCCCGCCATCGCTCAATGAAGCGCATTTGTTCGTTCTCCGGGTTCGTCTCTTTCCAGGGCAACACATTCCTCCTGATGGGATTGCTCCCATCTTCGCCCAATGTGTTACCCATGTGCCCGGTCTAAGTGTTACCAATGTACCCGGTCTGTACC
>JADFQF010000076.1 GCA_022561955.1 Chloroflexota bacterium
CGCGCGGGTATCCTGGGCCCGCGGTTGCTGCCGGAGAAGATCTACTGGCCGCTAATGACCAAAGCGACACTGCGGGAAGATCTGTTACGGACGGCTGAACGAAGGCCTGCCGTATCCGCGACTCGATACTCAGGGACCCGCCACGAATCTGGATTCTTCGCTGCTCTTTCCGCAGAAGCGGAGCCCGAATATATTCAGTTATCAGAGTCGGACAGAATCGCCGATAGTTGCCTAGGAAGCTTTATCCCCACGTCGGAGAGGGCTAAAAACAAGGAAGGTTCGAAATTGGCGTGAAAGTCGGGCAAAAAGTGTAGACATTTTGGTTCGAAGTGTGATAGGTTTGATAAGTCCCAAGTAATTAAGTCGAGTTTTTGAAGGCTCCAGCGCCGGGAACGGGTAACCAGGAACGGCGAAGGACCCGGAAGAAACGAAGACAAGGTCACTTGGGACAACTGTTTTTAGAGGCTACGACTTCTCCTCAGGCGTCAGCGTTCCGATGAACGGCAAATTTCGGTACTTCTCCTCGTAGTCCAGGCCGTAGCCCACCACGAACTCGTCGGGCACCTCGAATCCCACGTACTTGACCGGCACGTCAACGATTCTGCGCGCCTTCTTGTCCAGCATGGTGCACACCTCGAGGCTGGCCGGGTTCTTGGCCCGCAGGTAGCCCACCAGGTAATTCAACGTCATGCCGCTGTCTATGATGTCTTCTACCAGGATCACGTCGCGCCCCGTGAGGTCCGAATCCAGGTCCTTGGCAATTTTTACGCCGCTGCCTCCATCGCCCCTGTATCGAGAGATGGCCATGACCTCGACCTCGATGGGCAGCGAAATCTCCCGCATCAGGTCTGCCATGAAGCACAGCATGCCCTTGAGCACGCCGACCAGCACCGGCTGGGTGCCCTTGTAGTCCTGGGAGATCGCCTTGCCGAGCTCCGCAACCCTTTTTTGGATCTGCTGCGTCGTGAACAGGACCCGGTCAATTCCCTTTGTGTCCGCCTGTGAGAGAGGCCCGAAGCCGTATTTGGCCAGCAGCCTGTGGTAGTCGCGTCTGTAGAGGAGCCTGATATTGACGTCGGGGTAAAGCTCACGAAGGCGGCGCAGCTTGCGGTTCTTTTCCGTGACCAGGCTCTGCTTCATGGTCGTCAGCTCGACGAACAGGTCTAGGTCCGGCAGATAGAAGTCGGGTGTGAACATCTCCCGCATCTGCTCGCCCTCCCACCTCAACGGGAAGGACCGGGGCTCGTACTCCCACCTGAGGCCGTAGAAGTCGAGAATCTTTGAGAACTCTTCTTCGCTTGGATGCGCGAATGCCGGGGACCGGCCGGGCTCGCCCGAGGTCGAAGCCGGTCCGGTCTGGTCTGATGAGTGCGGGTGTTGTGAGGTCTCGGCCAACGTGCTTGCCTCGCGACGACTTTGCACACATGCTAACAAATGGCGGTCACCCGACGCCATACCCCTGTAAGAAGCGTGGTGCGGTATCGAGGGCCAAGCCTAGCAGACGGTCACGGTGCCCGAGTAGACCTGCGGCGTCATGGGGTCGCCGCTGTCGTCGTCCATTCGGATGATGCTCAGCTGGATAGAGGTCGCGCCCTTGGCGGCACCCTCCACGGTGACGGTGGCAAGCGTGGATTCGGCGTCCCCGACCTCCACGACCCTCAGGAGGTCCGCCGCGGCTATACGCATATGTTGCTCACTCGCTTCGACCTCACGCACCAGGCCGAAATTGGGAAAGTCGATCCCGGCAAAGCGGGCGATCGAAGGGTCGGCCACGGTCAGGCTGACGTCGTATCCGGAGAGACCGGCAGGCGCCTGGCTGAGCACGATGGGCACGAAAAGCAGGTCTCCGGCGGACACCTCGCCGGCCATGACGATCAGGCCGGACTCGCCGCTCTCGGGGAAGGTATTCTCACTTGCTTCGGAGCCGCACCCAGATGTCGGGGCAACCAGGGGTTCGGACGGCGCAGGCTCGGACGCAGCAGCCCCCGGCGTGTCGAGGCTGGCGACGGCAAACGCAGTCGGAATGGGCTCCGACATCTGCGTCGGCGGGCTCTCTATGGCCTCGGAATCACCCGCGTCAGGTCTTGCGAGCAGCATGACGACGACGACCCCAAGCGTGACCGATATGCCGGCAGCTATCATCAATGGAGACCGATATCCGGCGGCCTTTCCTATGGCGTACATCCCAACACCTCGCTCGAACCTGCGCTTACCGCCCCGGATTTCCCAGGGCCGGAAAATGCGGCCATTATAGCAACGGGACCGTGAAATAACTCACCTATATCCCAATAACATTGCGATTAATCACTTGACAGATGGGTTTGTGGGGTGGGTTTTGGTCTATTCGGCCAAATATGATTACGAATTCATATAAAGTATAGGAAATGTCGGGAACAGACGTGCTATAATCGTCCAAAATCTTAGCTAGCGTAGTTTATGCCGGTATGAACGTCGGAGTCTGCAAGCTATCCCTGCGCCTGCCCGAAAACCAGGACCTGAAGGGTAAGCGACGGGTCATCAACTCGCTTTCCTCGCGAATCAGGAACAAGTTCAACGTGTCCGTCGCAGAGGTGAGCGACAACGATAGCTGGCAGAGCGCGGTGCTGGGAATCACCTGCGTCAGCAACAGCCTGAAGCATACCGATGAGGTCCTGAACAGCGTCGTCGATTTCGTCGAAAGCAGCAGAGAGGACCTGGAGATCGTCGCCGTCGAGCTCGAGACGCTAACCGGCTTTTAGCCGCCGGCCCAGGCATCCGTGAGGCCCGTTATGGACGTTGCCGCCTTTCTCAGAGATATCCGGAATATGCCGTGGTATAACGGGCAGATAGTCCACTGCCAGGACATTCCCGTGAAGGACGCGACGGAAGGGTTCCTCGATCGGCCCCTGCCCGAGCGCCTCCAGGAGGCCCTTCGCGACACGGGCATCGAATATCTGTACGCGCACCAGGCGGAGGCCGTGAACGCATCGAGGCGTGGTGAGAATGTCATCGTCGCGACGCCCGCCGCCAGCGGCAAGAGCCTCTGCTATCACATACCCGTAATCGAGGCGCTGATGGAGGACAGGGCCGCCCGTGCCATATACATGTTCCCCACCAAGGCGCTGGCCCAGGACCAGTCCAAAGGCCTCGCGAGGCTGATACCCGACGGCAGGCGTGTGAGGCACGGCATATTCGACGGCGACACCCCCACGCGCGACCGCTCCGATATCCGGCGCCACTCCAGGGTGCTGATTACCAACCCGGACATGCTCCACCTGGGCATACTGCCCAACCACCGCTCGTGGTATGAGCTCTTGCGCAACCTTCGCTATGTCGTCATAGATGAGGCGCACGTGTACAGGGGCGTGTTCGGGTCCCATGTCGCCAATGTCATACGCCGCCTCAGACGGCTGTGTAAACGCTTCGGCAGCGACCCCCAGTTCATCCTGTGCTCGGCGACGATCGCCAACCCCGGCGAGCACGCGGAAAGCCTCGTTGGTCTGCCCTTTCAGGTTATCGACGAGGACGGCTCGCCTTACGGGGGCAAGGACTTCCTCTTCTGGAACCCGCCCATGCTGGATCTGGCCAAGGGCAGCCGGCGCAGCACCAACAGCGAGGCCGCCAACCTCTTTTCGGAGCTTCTTCGGCGGCACATCCGCACGCTGACGTTCGTGCGCACGAGACGCACCGCCGAGCTAATCTACGTATATGTGCGAGACCTGCTGCGGGCCACCGACCCCGCGATCGCCCGAAGGGTCGCCCCTTACAGGGCTAGCTATCTGCCCGAGGACCGGAGGGCCATCGAGCAGGACCTCGCCGAAGGAAAGCTGCTAGGCCTCACGACAACCAACGCCCTGGAGCTCGGAATAGACATCGGGGACTTGGACGCGACGGTGCTCGCCGGCTATCCCGGCACCATCGCCTCGACGTGGCAGCAGGCGGGCCGAAGCGGCAGGCGGGGCGAGCGGTCGTTGAGCGTGCTGGTGGCCTCGGACAATCCCCTGGACCAGTACCTCATGCGGCACCCGGAGTACTTTTTCGGCAACCCGCACGAGAGCGCACGCATATCGCCGTGCAACCCATACATCCTCAAGCCGCAGCTTCTTTGCGCCGCCTACGAGGCGCCGCTCGTCATGGACGACGTACAGCTATTCGGGCCGGACCTCCTCTATTACGCGGAGGAGCTTCAGAGCGACGGCTTCTTGCACGTAAAGGACCAGCGCTGGCACCTGGAGCCGGAGGTAGACTACCCGGCCAAGGACGTCAACATTCGCTCCACCTCGGCCAACTTCTACACCCTGGTTGAGAAGGACAGCGGCGTGATCCTCGAGACGGTCGATGAGGCCACGGCGTTCACGCAGCTTCACCCCGGTGGAATATATCTTCACCAGGGCGAGCAGTACCTGATCGAGGACCTGGACCTGGTATCGCGGACGGCCTATGCCTCCCAGACGGACGTCCCGTATTACACCGAGGTCCGCGACTACACCGAGACTCGTGTATTGAAGACCTTCAAGCACCGGCCGGCCGGCCGCACGACGGTCTACCTTGGCGAGGTCAAAGTCTCGACCAGCGTAGTGGGATTCAGACGCAAGGCCAGGCTCACCGAGGAGGTCCTGGGCGAGGAGCACGTCGACCTGCCGACCCAGAGCTTCGACACGATATCGGTCTGGTTCGACGTGCCCAAGGACACGCTGGAGTATATTCAGAAGAATCGCCTCGACCTCATGGGCGGGCTTCACGCCGTCGAGCACGCGGCCATCGGTGTGCTGCCCCTGTTCGCCATGTGCGACCGCAACGACATCGGCGGTATCTCGACGCCCATCCATCCCGACACGGGCAAGCCGCAGGTGTTCATCCACGACGGGCATCCCGGCGGCGTCGGCATCTCCGAGCACGGCTACGACATCATCGAGGAGCTCTGGGGGGCAACCCTGGAGGTGATAAGGGATTGCCCGTGCGAGTCGGGCTGTCCCGGCTGCATCCAGTCGCCCAAGTGCGGCAACAACAACCAGCCCCTGGACAAGGCCGTGGCCAGGCTGCTGCTTCAGGAGATTCTACGAGAGCACGACCCCGGGTCTGAGTCCGGGTAGGCGCTTGTCTCATTGGACTCAATGCGGGGCCCGGGCCTGAGCGAGCGGGACCGGCAGGCCTCTCGGTTCTGCTAGACTCGTTCCCATTGTTTACACCTCTGAGGTCTGCATTTGCATCTTCGACTTACCGGTCTTTGGCGCAACGCCGACTTCGTAAAGCTATGGGCCGGACAGACCGTCTCCAATTTCGGCACGATGATGGGCGCGCTGCAGTTTACGGCGGTGCTCGGACTGAACGCCGCGCCCTTCGAAATGGGCCTGCTTTTGGCCGTGGGCGCCGCACCGGGCCTGCTCGTGGGTCTGGTTGGGGGCGTATGGGTGGACAGGCTACGGCGACGCCCCATGCTGATAGCCGCGGACATTGGGCGAGCGGTGTCGCTGGGCTCCATTCCGGTCGCCTTCGTTTTCGGTGTTCTCCGAATGGAGCACCTGTACGCCGTCGCCTTCCTGAACGGCGCTCTAAGGACGTTCTTCGACATCGCCTATCGCTCTTATCTGCCGTTCCTCGTGAGTCGCGATAACCTCATGGAGGCCAACAGCAAGCTCACCGCCAGCGAGTCCGTCGTTGAAGCCGGCGCCTTCACCATCGGCGGTTGGATCGTTCAGCTTCTCAGCGTCATGGTTGCGGTGGTGATCGACGCCTTATCATTCCTGGTCTCGGCCTTTTTCTTGCTGAGGATTCGGAAGACGGAACCCCCGCCCGATGCGGAGAATAGCCGAAAATCCACCATTCATGACTTATCCGAGGGTCTCAAGTTTGTATGGAGTACCCCATTGCTGCGTGCGGTCACGGGCAGCGCGATAGCAGAGGGGATGGGTTACGGCATCGTCGGTGCGCTGTGGCTGATCTACGGAATTGACGTGCTTGGCTTCGACGCTGGAGTGCTGGGGACGATAGCCGCCGTCGGGGGTATCAGCTCCATCTTCGGCGCCACCTTCGCATCGCGAGTCACGAAGCGCTTCGGCGTTGGCCGGACAATGGTTGTCGGCTTCCTGCTGTTCGGTCTGTCCACGCTCCTCATACCGGCCGCGAGTGGTCCTCTGGCGGTCGCAGCCCTGTTCCTGATAGCGCACCAGCTGGGCGACGGCGCGATGATCATTTATGAGATCAATGAAATGAGCCTTCGACAGACCATCACCCCTGACAGGCTTCTTGGGCGGGTGAACGCCAGTATTCGGTTTGTCGGCATCGGGACCTTCTTGATAGGATCGCTCCTCGGAGGGGCCCTCGCCGAGGCTATTGGCCTACGATGGGCGCTGGTGGCGGGTGCAAGCAGCGTAATTATCGGTGCGTTATGGCTCGCGGTCTCGCCGATCGGCAGGCTGAAAGAAATGCCCGCCGCTGCTGATTAACCCCGGCTTTTCGGACCTCGAGGCGTAGCCGGCTGAGTTAAAAGTAGACCTGGGCGCAGTAAAGGATTTAACATAAGGTTCCAAGTCGATTGAGAGGCGAGTCGTATATGGCGAAAAGGATCGTAGGCAAGCAGATAACCCGTCCGTCCGGGAACCCGGACGAGGGCCCAATAACCTTTCCCGTTGCCAAGGACCTCCTGAAAGTGGACGGCATTCCCATTCGCGACGATGAGGTGTCCTTCTACAGCCGGGAGTATCCGCTGGAGAGCATCGCGGTGGAGCAGAGCGCTTCGACTAAGTGGGCCAGCGAGGTCCGAATCGACTTTTCGCCGGAGACAGAGG
>JADFQF010000077.1 GCA_022561955.1 Chloroflexota bacterium
CTCAGCCCAACGGGCCCTTGACCGTAAACCACCAGTGTGTCTCGCCCGGACACGTCCAAGCGCTTCAGGGCCTGGTACGCGGTGCCGGTGCCACAGGCGATCGCGGCGCCCTCCTCGAAGCTGAGGGAATCGGGCATCGGCACGCACATGTAGTCCTCGATAAGCTCGAAGTCGGCGTGTCCTCCGTGGGCCTGGGAGCCGTAGACCTTCCGGCCGCCCTGGCACAGCTGAGTCCATCCCGTCCGGCAGTGCTCGCACCGGCCGCAGCCGCTGTAGTGGTGCACCATGATGCGGTCGCCCGCCTTGACGTTGCGGACCAGAGCGCCTACCTCCACCACCTGCCCGCACGGCTCGTGGCCGGTGATAATGTCCCGCCTCGGGGCGAGCTCCTCCGGAGTAGACCTGTACGGCCTCAGATCGCTGCCGCACAGCCCGGACGACTTCATTGCGATGACTACCTGCTGAGGTCCCGGTTTCGGGTCCGCGAAATCTCTGATTTCAAGCCGGCGATTGCCCGTAAATACGACGCCCTTCATTACTGTCCTCCGTTCTTTAGCTTGCAAGCCTCGCGCCAAGCTTATCAGAGGCTTTGTTTTCTACCAACGCCGGCAGGGGATTGGCTGGGCCTTGGGACAACATGTAAAGGGCGCCTCATCGATGGCTGTGAAGCGTTTTCACGGCCTGAGCCAGAAGAATGCACACGAAACGCCAACACGAAACACACCCTGCTCATTCGGTTTGCCCACGTTTCCAACCGATTGCAAATGATACACTCCAAATGGTCATGTGAGCGGGTTGAGGTGGACGGAACATCGACTGAATTCCGTTGCGTGGCCTATGCGGACTTCCCCCCTCGTGGCACCCTGCCGCGAGGGGGTTGGTTTTTTAAGGACAACCGTTTCCTCACGCGGTGAATACCCGGCGCAAACGCGGCATAGTTTACTTCGATAGTGTTCCTTCCACCAAAGCGCCGCCGACCGATTCATGCAATTGCAGGTAGAACGCTACCCGACAGAGACAACCCCTCACGACGCGACCTTACAGGTGAGGGGTTTTTTCTGCCCCGTCTTGACGACCGGAGGCCCCTGAGCCTGAGCGCCTTATCACGGAAATCCTTGGAGTCCTCGGCGCCTCGATGTCGTAGGGCGAATCTTTTCCGCAAGCTACCGGGCAATGAAGCCGCCGTCTATGACCAGCTCAGTGCCCGTCACGAACGACGCCTCGTCCGATGCCAGGAAGAGTACGCCGTAAGCGACTTCGATGGTCTCCCCGGTCCTTCTCAGGGGAGTGAGCCTGACCTGCTCGTCCCGCATCGCCGAGTCCACGCTCTGGTTAGACCTCATAGGCGGCATGAAGCCGGGGTGAACGGAGTTGACTCGAATGCCCTCCGGACCGTACCTGACGGCCATGGCCTTCGTGAAGATTCGGACCGCTCCCTTTGATGCGTGGTAGGCGGGGTGGCCTCCTTCGCCTCCGACGATCCCCATGATGGATGAGATGTTGACTATGGACCCGCCGCCGTTCTTCTGCATCTGCAAGACGGCGTGCTTGGAGCCGAGAAACACGCCCGTCGCGTTCACATCCATGATCCGGAGCCAGCCGTCCGTGTCCAGCGGGTCTCCCTGCGAGCCGCTGCTTATGCCAGCGTTGTTAACGAGGATATCCAGCCGTCCGTAGCGAGACACCGTCTCGCCAATCAGACCCTGCCAGCTGGCCTCCGAGGTCACGTCGTGGTGGATGTACGTCGCCTCGCCCGTAGTGGTAGCGATGAGCTCCTCGGTCTGTTTACCCTCGTCATCGAGAACGTCCGCGATGACGACTTTGGCGCCTTCCCGAGCGAACAGCCGGGCCTCTTCCGCTCCCATGCCTCGAGCGCCTCCGGTAATGATCGCAACTTTGTCTTGCAAACGCATCGGCTCCCCCTTTTCACGGACCTGAAATTCGTAATCGCCCGTGATGCGGCCATTTTGCGATAGCAGGAATCTTTTGTCCAGACGTATTATATATATGGCTCATATGCGAGCTAAGGAAATATCATGAAGTGGTAATCGCCCAACAGGAGTGTGGCCGCGCGGCATGCCCCTTTTCGGCTCGAGATTCGTGTGCGTCTAATGAGGTCCCAGGGGATTCCATGCGGCGGTGCTAAATCAACAAGACACCCTCTGTAATTGTGAACTAACGTAAATAGTGATAAAGTATTCAGGTGTTTTTCAACCCAGATAACGTCAGAAGAGAAGAGAGCGACCCCACGAAGAGACTCAGAGCAGTTAACACATTACCCGAGAGCCGCCGCGCTGGGCTCCCCGTTCGCTTTCTCAAATCCTCACCCCCTGGTCAAAAAAACCATCCCCAAATCTTCGAAGACGGCCGCGGCGCGGAAGATGTGCCTGATTTTAGCCCGCTGGAACTTCTAAGGATGTCAGGCGAATTCCCACCCTTGAGTGAAAACGTATGAAACTTTTAGCATCGCTTGTCGTAGGTTTTATCGTCCTGGCTGCCTGCTTGCCCGACGTATCGACCGAGCTTTCCGACCTGGAAGCGCGCGCGATTCTCGAGCGAGAGGTGCTGAGTCTTTGCAAGACAAGAAGCCAGACCGTGATAACGGGCGTCATAAACTCCATCCAGGACGCGCGGGCCACCGCCACCAGGGACCACTGGGTATTCGAGGTCACGGCGGTGGGGTCAGGCAAAACCTTCGAGGCGCTGGTGTTCCCGTCCAGAATCGTTTCGGGGAGCTTCATCAGGGAGATTCAGACCCGCACCTGTCGTTGACGCGCGGTGTTCGCGCTGACACTTCGAGGGGAATTCCAGAGTGAAGAGGCGGCTAGCTCATCTCCCGGAGCTGCTTCTGCGTGATGAGCATGTAGGCGGATACGCCGAAGAGAAGCACGGCAAGGACGCCGATTGCGAACTGCGGCCCCACGTAGTCGATTAGGAAACCTGTCGGCAACACGCCAAGCGGCATGAGACCAAAGTTCATCATGAATACGCTCATGACGCGGCCCCTATAGCGGTCTTCCACCTCTTCCATGATCAGAGACTGATTTATCGTCCTGCGTCCTGCATCTCCGAGACCCAGAAGCACCATGATTGCCGCCGCGGCGAAATAGAACGGGAAGAGGGCCAGCAAGAGCAGCGCCAGCGCGGAGGCGAAGCTCCCCAGGATGAGAAGCAGGCCTCTTCTCCACTGTCCGATCGTGGCTATGAAGAGCGAGCCGGCCAGCGAGCCTCCTCCCATGACCGCCACCAGCAGCCCCATGGAATCCGGTCCCAGCCCGTAGACGTCCACGACGAAGACAGGCATGAGGAAGCGGAAGGGCATCGCAAGGAGTGTCGTCGCCAGGCCCATGACCAGCAGGACACGCACGATGGGACTGTGCCAGATGTAGACGAGTCCCTCGCCGATATCGTTCATCATCGGCCTTTTGGATTTTACTTCCCCGACGTTTTCCGGCATCTTGACGAAGGAGGTAAAGACCACGGAGAGGGCCCCCAGGACAGCGATGACGAAATATACGTTGTGGGGCCCTGCGAAGGCGTATAACCCTCCGGCGACGGCGGGTGCGGTCAGCGTCATGGCGCTCATGGCCGCGGCGTTGAGCGCCATTGCGTTGCTGAGATTGTTTTTGCCGACGAGCTGCGGAATGATGGCCTGCCTGGCTGGCATCATGAAGGCGAACATGGCCCCCTGGATGACCGAGGCCAGGAAGAGAAGCTGCCAGGTTACATATCCTGCGATGATCATGAGGGCCACGGCTACAGCAAGGACCGCGCCGATCGTCTGCCCCAGCTGTATGATGAGCTTGCGGTTCATCCTGTCAGCGATGGCGCCGCCGAACAGGGCCAGCGTCAGCATGGGAATGGCCGAGCCCGCGGCCACCAGTCCGAGCTTTCCGGCGGAGCCCGTGATGTCGTATACGAGGTAGCCTCTGGCGAGCATCTGCATCTGCATGCCGCCCATCATGGCCAACATGCCTAGCCAGAGATAGAGGAAATTACGGTTTGAGAGCGAGCTGAAGGTGTAACGCCACCCAGAAGTCGGAGCGACGGAATCGGTGACTTTAGCAGATGCCGCGGAAGGGGGTGTGGTGCCTGGTAAGGCGGCGGCCCCACCACCTCCACCTATAGACGATGCATATCTTGGATCGGAATCAGCTTCAGAAGCATCGTTCATGAATTAAGCTTATACCTAACCGGCTAACCCGGCAAGCAGGCTCCCGGCCGGACCGGCAATAAAAAGGGGTCCGGGCTGTGATATACGCTCATCCGCCAATGGCGGCAGGTGCTCACAGGTGTTCAACCCGGACCCGTCTGTCTAAATGTAAAACGAGGCTTGAATTTCGAGGTGCTCAGGCAATCATACCACACGGCAATCACTCGGAAGCACGATCGTCTCACGCAGGCCCAGCCGATCGCCCGACTCTCAAGCGACCTTGTGGAAGGCTACTGAATTCAAGCCCATAGACCAGTCTCCTTTTTACGCTCCCGCCCAATCGGCCTCCTGGCCCACCTTGAAGTCATCTACTATGTTGGAAGGGCAGGTGGTAGGATTAGGTGAAAATCAACTCGCGACGAAGGTAACCGCACATGGGCAATAGCATGGGACAGATGTTTCGCATAACGACCTGGGGCGAGTCTCACGGAGACGCCGTCGGAGTGGTCGTAGACGGCTGCCCGCCGAGGCTTTCCCTGGATGTTTCGGACATTCAGAGGGAGCTGGACCGGCGTCGGCCCGGCCAGAGCGAAATTTCGACCCAGCGCAAAGAGGGCGACCAGGCCGAGATACTCTCAGGCGTGTTCGAGGGGAAGACGCTGGGCACGCCCATACTCATCGGAGTCTGGAACAAGGACTCTCGTAGCAGAGACTACGAGCACATGCGCACCAAGTACCGCCCGTCGCATGCCGATTATACCTACGACGCCAAGTACGGCATTCGCAACTGGATGGGCGGAGGACGGGCCAGCGCCAGGGAGACGATTGGCCGGGTGGCCGCGGGCGCCATCGCGAAGAAGGTACTGGCCCAGGAGTTCGGCACCGAGATTATCGGCTACGTCAAGCAGGTGTGGCAGCTGCACGCCGAGGTCGACCCGGACACCGTGACCGGCGAGGACGTCGAGTCCAACATCGTGCGCTGCCCCGACCAGGACATGGCGATACGCATGATCGAACGGATCAAGCAGGCCCGCAAGGACGGCGATTCCCTCGGCGGCGTCGTCGAATGCGTCGCCCGGAACGTACCGGTCGGCCTCGGCGAGCCTGTGTTCGACAAGCTGGAGGCCGATCTAGGCAAGTCGATGCTCTCGCTGCCGGCGTGCAAGGGGTTCGAGGTCGGGTCCGGCTTCGGCGGCACGACCATGACGGGCTCGGAGCACAACGACCCCTTCTACTCGGAGGGCGGCCGCATCCGGACCAGGACAAACAACTCCGGCGGCATCCAGGGCGGCATCAGCAACGGCGAGAACATCATCATTCGCGCCGCATTCAAGCCCACGGCGACCATCATGAAGGCCCAGGAGACCGTGGACGACGAGGGCAATCCGACGACGCTGGAGGGCAGGGGACGCCACGACCCGTGCGTGCTGCCCAGGGCCGTGCCGATCGTGGAGTCGATGATGGCGCTGGTGCTTGTCGACCACGCGCTACGCCAGCGAGGCCAGACCGGCGAGGTCCGGGTCCGGTAACAAAACATTCAGGTGAATAGTATAAAGAGTCTTTTGAATGCCTGTAAGTTTATCGCTTTTATGGTCCTTGTTGGTTGATCCCAGGCAATAGAATGCGACGATCCGACGTTAACACTCAGTAATGGCTCATTCAAGATTGACGTCTGCTCAATGAGCACGGAAGTCAACTTTCCCGAAGAGATAGTATTCGATATATCCGTGGAGTCCTCAGAGGATATCGAGACGGTACATCTCCGATTATTAGAGCAAAACTCAATATGTGATCCTGGATATATCTACACCCAGCCCAGATATTCTACAGGCAAGTCCATCAGGGCGGAATACAGCCAACCTTACCGCAATCGAGACCCAATAATTCCAGGAAAAACCTTAGAATATTACTGGGTGTTTGGCACTTCAGACGGTAATGAAATTAGAACCCCAACGCAAATCCTGACGATTGAGGACGATTCTCAAGTTTGGTCAACCGACACTCGTGGGATGGTCAATCTACACAGGTACGCCGGTACTCAAGACTTTGCCGATTTCCTGCTGGATGTTGCTTCTTACCAGGTATTTGAATTTGAAGACGTGTTCGGCCAGGAACTCGATAAACCTATAGATATCTATATTTACGATAATGTTGCCGATTTACAGGCGTCACTATTCGACGCTCAAGAATGGGTTGCTGGGATGGCGTTGCCAGCCGAGTCAACGATCGTCCTCGCTATATCGCCTGACGAACGAGAATGGGGTGAGATCGCATTAGCGCACGAGATAACCCACCTCTTCGTAGGCAAAATAAGCTTTAACTGCGTCTCTTTCGTCCCAGGCTGGCTCGACGAAGGATTGGCCACTTATATCGACGGTAATCCGCCGCTGACTAAAAAGGAGTTCCAAGATTTGGCTGCTGAGGGGACCCTATATTCAATGGGTGTTCTCAACTATGAATTTTCCGAGAACCCTGACTACGCCGATCTCGCTTACACTCAAAGCTTTTATATGGTGGAGTTCCTGCTCGACGAATTCGGACCAGAGAAGTTATTCCAATTGCTGAGCAGATTTAG
>JADFQF010000078.1 GCA_022561955.1 Chloroflexota bacterium
TCGACCTCTATTAGTCGCCGGAAGGTCTTTGCGAGGTCGCTCTGCACAAGCGTCTCTCCGGTCTTCGGCGCTCGGCCCTTGGGCATGAAGATGCTCGTTGTCGACTTCCAGCCGCGGATGTCGCCCTCGCCGGTCTCCTCGGACCTGCCGATGAAGTTGGACACGACGGACGAGACGGGGAAGCCGTCCTCCGCCAGCTCCAGCGCGGGCTTGATGACCTGCTCGAACGTCATCGTGCCGTACTTTTCCAGGGCCGTCAGCCAGGCGTCGGGAGCGCCGGGGGTGACGCTCCTTTCGATACCCAGGGGAATCTCACCGCCGGTGTTTTTCTGGAAGTATTCGATGTTGGCGGCCCTGGGCCAGCGCCCCAACCCGCTTATGGTCACCACCTCGTCGGCCTCGGCCATGTATATCATGATCGGGGCCACGCCGCCGAAGTTCGTCGCGTGGGGCAGGGTCACGTTGATGACGATGCCCGAAGCGACACCGGCGTCCACGGCGTTTCCACCCTCCTCCAGGATGCGGTAGCCCGCCGCCGCCGCAAGGTAATGCCCGGAGGAGACCATGTGCGTCGAGCCCATGATAGGGGGCCTGTAGGAGTTAAGTCCGATGGTCATCTGCGACTCCTTTCATCTACGCGACTACCCTAGCCGGGCAGCGCGCCGCCGTTAACGTGGATGGTCTGTCCGGTTATAAAGCTGGCATCGTCGGACGCCAGAAACGCGCAGGTCTTGGCTATCTCCTCCGGCATGCCAAGTCTGCCCAACGGAATGCCCGCCGCCCTCTGCTCTCGCGGAATCGCGGACTGGGCCGATTGTGCGTGGGCGGGAGTAGTGTCGAAGGCACCGGGTACGATATGGTTGACGAGGATGCTGTGCTCGGCCAACTCGAAGGCCAGCGCCCTCGTCAGGCCCAACGCGCCCATCTTTGAGGCCGAGATATGCGCGCGGTCTTTGCCGCCTTTATAGGCCTGGAGGCCGGAGACGTTGATGATCCTACCCCAACCGGCCTCGATCATGGCCGGCACGACGGCCCGGCACAGGAAGAAGGGGCCGTCCAGGTTGACGGCCAACACGGTGCGCCACTCCTCGGTGGTCATTTCGGTGAAGGGCGACGCGAGGCGCAGCCCGGCGTTGTTTACGAGGATGTCGATTCGCCCGAACTCGGCGGCGGCCTTTTCGACCATGGAAATGGCCTGCTCCTCGTCGCCTACATCGGCCAGTAGAGGCAACGCCTTCACGCCGAAGGCCTCTGCCTCCTTGGCTACGGCATCCGCCTCCTGCTGGTTGGTGCGGGTGTTGACGACGACGTTGGCGCCGCGGCTGGCGAGCTCCAGGACGGTCGCCCGGCCGATGTTGCGTCCCGACCCGGTGACCAGGGCCGTCTTACCTTCAAGGGTCATTTTCTTAGCATCTCCTTGGTTTGTGTTCACTGACCGCAAGCCTGTCTATTCACATTATTTAGCACTGAGTCCTCTTTCAAACTCGGTCGTCCCTCTCCTCGCTTCACAAGGCGGATATCGAATGTTATCCGGCCCGCACCATGGCCTCCATCCTGTCCACGTTCTTCATGCCTTGCTCGAACTCTCCGGACTCGATGCCCCTGATGACCAGTACGGCCGCGTCCGAATAGGGCGTGGGCATGCCGATTCGTTTGCCGTACTCAGATACCAGGCCGTTCAGGTGCTCGATCTCGGTCTTCCTTCCCTTGATAATGTCCTGGGCCATGGAGGGCCAACCGGGCATCTTCTGTGGCTTCCCGACGAACTTCTTCTCGAGCTCCTCGTGTCCTGTCAGCGACGCCTCAATGAGCTCGTCCAGCGAGAAATCTCCAACGGGGACCTTGGCGTGATAGCCCATAGCCCGGCCGACTCGGATGGCCTCGACGCAGAGCCTCAGCATCATGCGCCGAATCTTCTCATCCGCCCTCATGTCGTAGGTGGGCAGACCGGTCATTGCGCTGATGGGGTTTGCCATGCAGTTGGTGGCCATCTTGCTCCATCGCTCTCCCCACAAATCGTTGGTCACGACCGTGTGACCCGCGGGCTCGAATAGCTCTGCCAGCCATTCGATGCGCGCCGTCGTTGTCCCGTCCAGCTCGCCGACGCTGAAGCACACCGGCTTCGTCTGCATAGACTGGCTCATGCTGTCCGTGCGGGTGATGTGTGCCGGCTCCATCATCCCGGCCGATATCGTCGTGACGCAGCCCAACATGCGGTCGTGGCCGACGATAGGCGCGATCTCAAGCTCGTTGATGCTGTTCTGAGGGCTCACCACCATCGTCTCGTCGTGTATGAATGGCAGCATCAGCCTCGTCGCCCACTCCGTGTCGTAGGACTTCACGGCGATGAGCAGAACGTCGAAGGGGCCTTCGAGCTGGTCGAGCTCATCGGTGTGTATGGCGTTGACCTCGACGCGATGCTCGCCCGTGCTGCCGTCGAGCAGCAGGCCGTTGTTTTGCATGGCCTCCACGTGCTCACGCCACGGGTCGATCAACGTGACGTCCTCGCCTGCTTTCGCCATGAACCCGGCAAGCGTGCCGCCTATGGCACCCACGCCGATTGCGCCGATTCGAGTCAAAGTCACGCCCTCCTGAATCTACCCTATGGCCGTCCCGTGGCCTGGAAAAATAACGCATCCTGACCTGGCGCCATTATAGGTTTGGCCGAAGGGGTGGTCAAGGAAGGGCGATTGCGTGGAGATTGACAGCATTTCGGCCCGCCCGCGAAGGCTTGAATTCGATGGCGTTAGCCGGAACTAAAAGGGTGTTTTGTGTATAATAGGGCGCAATCGACCAGGTACAACATTTTTGGCATGGGAGTGGCGTGCTTTGGAGCTAAAAGAGCTATTGAATAACCCGAATACGGCTGCCGTCTCGCGGCTGAAGTACCTGCCGCGTTTCGCCACCGACGAGCAGATTGCCGAGTTCATAAACGGGCTGTTCCTGGCGGCGGCCAATGCGCGCTACGAGGGCGACTGGGATATCCTGAACGACTTCCTCGAGAAGTGGGACGATATCGCCATCGGCCTGCAGTACCAGACGATGAAGATGCCCGATGCCGGCGAGGCTCCGTGGGCCACGCTGTCCAAGCCCTTGAGCGAATGCAAGATTGCGCTGGTGACGACCGGCGGGGTGTACATGGAGGGCCAAGAGCCGTACACCGAGCGCGGCGATGCGACGTACCGCCGGATTCCGGGCGACGCTAGGTCCGAGGACTTTCGCATCTGGCACCCCGGCTACGATTATGGTCCCGCCACGCAGGACATAAACTGCATCTTCCCGTTGGATAGGTTTCGCGAGCTCGAACGTGAGGGGATAATCGGCTCCCTCGCGGATACCCACTACTCGTTTATGGGTCTGATTCCCGAGCCCACGGAGCAGCTGATACCCGAGACGGCTCCGGAGGCGGCAAGGCTTCTCAAAGAAGATGGAGTCGATGCCGTCTTTCTGGCCTCCACTTGACCGGTCTGCAACCGGTCCGTAGGACTGGTAGCGAGGGCGATCGAGGCGGCGGGCATCCCGACGGTGATCACGATGATGTACAAGCAGGTCGCCGATGCCCTGAAGCCGCCGCGTACGGCTTACGTTCGCTTCCCATTCGGACAGCCGCTGGGAGAGCCGGACAACGCAGACCAGCAACGGGTCGTCGTCGAGGACGCGCTGCACCTGCTCGTCAACGCGACCGAGAAGGGGGTGCTGCAAGAGCTTCCCTATCGCTGGCGCAGGGAAGACTACGGTGGCATCAGGAGTCAACGAGGCAATATACTGGCCGCCGAGACCGTCGAGACCGCCGTGGCCTCAGACGACTGACTGAAGTTTAGCTCTTCCTGGTAGGTACGCATCCGCCAAGCGTTGGTCACGCTAATTTCTGAAGATAAACGGAGGTGGAAAGTGGCGACATCGTCATTTCCAACTATTCAAAAGCCGGATATCAAGGATATGAAGGTAGCCCCTAACCTCGATTACGATAAGGTCAGGGGAAATTTCGACTGGAACGAGATGTACGGGGAGTTGGACTGGCTTCCAGGTGGCGGTCTCAACATGGCATACGAAGCCATCGACAGGCACGCCAACGGCCGGAACCGTGACAAGCTGGCGATGATCTGGGAGGGCAAGAACGGTGAAAAGGAGCAGTACACCTTCGGCCGGATGAAGCAGCTCTCCGATAGGTTTGCCAACGTGCTGCAGAGCGTTGGCATCGTAAAAGGCGACCGCGTCTTTGTATTCATGGACCGCATTCCCGAGCTCTACATTGCGATATTCGGCATCTTGAAGGCGGGCGCCATCGCGGGCCCCCTGTTCTCGGCGTTCGGACCGGAGCCCGTCAAGGACAGGCTTCAAGACAGCGGCGCCAAGGTGCTCGTCACGCAGCCGGACCTTCGCCGCAAGATCACCGAGATCATCCCGGAGCTCTTCGAGCTTCAGCACATTATCGTGGTCAACAAGGACAACCGCGACCCGGAGCCGATGCTCTCCTCAGACCTGAGCTACGAAGATGAGATGGCGAAGGCGCCGCCAAACTTCGACATCGTCGAGACCAGTCAGTACGACTACTCGATCATGCACTATACCTCCGGCACGACCGGCAAGCCAAAGGGAGCGGTCCATCGCCATCAGGCGGTCGTGCAGCAGTACGCCACCGGAAAGTGGGCGCTCGACCTGCACGAGGACGACATCTACTGGTGCACCGCGGACCCCGGCTGGGTGACGGGCACCTCTTACGGCATGTTGGCCCCCTGGACCAACGGAGTCACGCAGCTCATTTACGAGGGCGGCTTCAGGGCAAGCAAGTGGTACGAGCTGATACAAGACTACAAGGTGACGGTCTGGTATACGGCGCCAACCGCCATACGCATGCTCATGAAGGCCGGAGAGGATGTTCCCAGACGCTACGACATGTCGAGCCTGCGTTTCATGGCCAGCGTCGGCGAGCCCCTCAATCCCGAGGCGGTCGTCTGGGGCCAGGAGGTCTTCGGCATGCCCTTCCACGATAACTGGTGGCAGACGGAGACGGGCGCGATTCTCTGCGCGAACTACGCCTGCATGGACGTTCGGCCGGGCTCCATGGGCAAGCCGATACCCGGCGTGGAGCTTGGAATCGTCGACGACGACTTCAACCCCGTGCCCGTGGGAGAGGACGGCAACCTGGCGGTGAGGCCGGGCTGGCCGTCCATGTATCACACCTACTGGAATAACACGGAGATGTACAACTCCAAGTTCAAGAAGGGCTGGTACATGACCGGCGACAACGCCCGAGTCGATAAGGACGGCTACTTCTGGTTCGTGGGCCGGGCCGACGATGTAATCAATACGGCGGGGCACCTCGTGGGCCCCTTCGAAGTGGAGAGCGCCCTCATCGAGCACCCGGCCGTCGCGGAGGCGGGAGTCATCGGTAAGCCCGACCCGATCGCCATGGAGATAGTCAAAGCCTTCGTGTCCTTGAAGGACGGTTACGAGGCGACGGACGAGCTTCGTCGGGACATTGCGAGATTCAGCCGCGAGAAGCTGTCGTCGGCGGTGGCCCCTCGTGAGATAGAGTTCATTGACTCGCTGCCCAAGACCCGCAGCGGAAAGATCATGCGCAGGCTGCTCAAGGCCCGCGAGCTCGGCCTGCCCGAGGGCGACACGAGCACTTTAGAAGAGGACTAGCCCTAGGGTCGGCATGCCTTTTGGCGTGAATTGAGTTTTTTCGTCTACATATTGAGATGCTCTGATGGCTCATATTACACGGGCCATACGGACAACTTAGAGCGGAGATTGGAATCTCACAAGCGTGGAGATATTGGAGGCTACACGAAGACAAGACGGCCTGTTGATCTGGTATTCTCGGAGGAGTTTCCTTCGCGATTAGACGCACTTGAACGCGAGCGACAAGTTAAAGGATGGTCTAGAGCCAAGAAGACGGCCCTTATTAATGCGGACTGGGAACAACTGGCATACCTGTCTAAGACGCATGGTTCGACAGGCTCACCACGAACGGATTGATGGATCCACGTGGTTCAGTTAAGTTGCACCCGCATTTTCCCGGGCGTGGTGATTGGCTAGTTGTAAATAACAGGTAAAAATTTGAGAGCCGAACCCTCCCGTTCGTCCTGAGCTTGTCGAAGGATGAACACAAGTGCGAGACTAGCACCATGGAGGAATAGCCCAGAGGTCTGGTCCAAGATATTAGGAGGCGCAGCGTGAAATTTTGTTGGTTCCATCTGATGCCGTATCGGTTCCTGCCAAAGGACTTCGAGGAGAAGTATCGCAGCGTATGGGTCGATGTCCCCAGCAAGCTCTTCGATGCCGAAAAGGCGCATCAGCTCTACAACGAGTACCTGGACGAGCTGGAATACGCCGACCAGGTGGGCTTCGACGGCATCTGCGTCAATGAGCACCACAACAACGCCTACGGCATAATGCCGTCTCCCAACATCACCGCCGCCGCCCTCACTCGTCGCACGACCAACGCGGCGATAGTCGTCCTGGGCAACAGCCTGGCGCTCTACAATCCGCCCATCCGCGTGGCCGAGGAGTTCGCCATGCTGGACTGCATCAGCGGCGGCAGGCTCGTCGCGGGCTTTCCGGTCGGCACCTCCATGGACACCAACTACGCCTACGGGGAGAACCCGGCGACGCTGCGTGAAAAGTATTACGAGGCCCACGACATGATAATGAAGGCCTGGACCGAGCCG
>JADFQF010000079.1 GCA_022561955.1 Chloroflexota bacterium
AAGCGCTAAAGGAATCCCTGGCCAAAATGGACGCGAACGGCTACGAGCTGACAGAGCGCAAGGCCCAGCGCGGCGGACTGCCGGGAACTCAGATCAATGTCGAGTTGGACGACGGCGGACGTAAGAAGAGACGCTGGCAGGACTTCGTTCGCATCGTCGAGGAGTCTGACCTTTCGGAAACGGTGATCCAGAGGTCCTGCGCGGTTTTCCGAAGGCTTGCCGAGGCCGAGGCGATGGTACACAACACCACGCCCGAAGAGACGCACCTGCATGAGCTCGGAGAGATCGACACCCTCGTGGACGTGGTCGGTGGAATCGTCGGTCTGGACATGCTGGGCATCGAAAGGCTATATGCGTCGCCGTTCCCATCGGGCTCCGGCGTGATCAAGACCGAACACGGAATGTTGCCCGTGCCCTCTCCCGCAACGGCCGCCCTCTTTGCCATGGCGAGGGTGCCGGTCGTGCCTCCGCCGGGCAATGCTCAGGACACGGGTGAGATGGTGACGCCCACCGGGGCCGCCATCCTGACGACCCTTGCCACCTTCAATCAGCCGAGCCTGAACGTCGAGAAGGTCGGATACGGCCTGGGCTCGAGGGAGTCTAAGTATTATCCGAACGCCCTGGCGCTCTGGCTGGGCGAGGAGACGGGCTCAGCCTACAACACCGACCTTTCGCAGATCGAGACGAACCTGGACGACATGACCGGCGAGATGCTCGGTTATGTCCAGGAGCGGCTCTTCGAGCTGGGCGCGCGAGATGTCTGGTTCACCCCTATCCAGATGAAGAAGAACCGCCCGGCAACCATGCTCAGCGTCATCGTGTCGTCCGACATGGAGTCTCAGGCCATAAACTTGATCATGCGCGAGACCTCGACGCTGGGGGTGAGGGTGCGCCCTCTCGCAAGATACGAGGCCGAGCGCGAGATCACCACCGTCGAAACGACATTCGGGAGCGTGAGCGTAAAGGTGAAGCGCCTCGAAGGCAAGAACGTCTCGGCCATGCCGGAGTACGAAGACGCCAAGCGTATCGCGCTGGAGCGCCGGGAGCCTCTACAAGAGGTGTTCAAGGCCATGCAAAGGGAAGCCGAGGAGCAGCTGCTGGACCACTAGGCGCGGCTCTGCACAATTCCACGACGTCTGAGTCCTGGTCTTCCGCTGCTTTATTGATGTAGCCTGGAACTACGACCGATCTCAGATACGCATGGCGCCGCCGGAATACCCCTGACGGTGCCCCAATTAATGTTGACCCACGTGTTTAGGCATTATAGAATTAAACATGGTGGCGGCTTCACTGGCCCTTACCAGCTTCAGGGTTCACCTAGCTGTCTGCATATGAAGATGTGACGGCGACTGTGTTCGGCCCCAGTGGCGCAACCGGTAGCGCAGCCGACTTGTAATCGGCAGGTTAGTGGGTTCGAGTCCCCTCTGGGGCTGACCCAATTCCCAAGATGAACAGGCGCCGAAGTCAAAGTGCGCGCGCTCGTTACGGGCCTTGGATTGACGGAATCGCTATGCTAAACTAGATTTTGTCGCCAAAGTCGGAGGGATGGGTGAGCGGTTAATACCACCAGACTGTAAATCTGGCGCCCTGACGGGCTACGTAGGTTCGAATCCTACTCCCTCCACCAGGAAAATTGAGCATTAAATAAATTTATCAACATTTGCCCACATAGCTCAGTCGGTAGAGCGCGTTCTTGGTAAGAACGAGGTCAGCAGTTCAAGTCTGCTTGTGGGCTCCATAACTGGAGGAAAGGGTAAATGGCAAAGCAGAAGTTCGAAAGGAACAAGCCTCACGTCAACGTCGGCACCATCGGTCACGTGGACCATGGCAAGACAACGTTGACCGCTGCGATTACGAAAGTTTTGGGTTCGGCTGGTCTCGCGGAATTTAGGCCTTTCGACACTATCGACAACGCGCCCGAAGAGAAGGCCCGCGGCGTTACGATTGCTATTCAGCACGTCGAATACCAGACCGAGGCGCGCCACTACGCCCACGTGGACTGCCCGGGTCACGCAGACTATATCAAGAACATGATTACCGGGGCGGCGCAGATGGACGGGGCGATCCTGGTCGTCAGCGCGCCGGACGGTCCCATGCCTCAGACGCGAGAGCACATCCTGCTGGCACGCCAGGTGGAAGTGCCTGCCATCGTAGTCGCGCTGAACAAAGTGGACGCCATGGAAGACGAGGAGCTGCTGGAGCTAGTCGAGTTGGAGCTTCGTGAGCTTCTGACCTCTTACGGATTCCCGGGTGAAGAAATTCCCATCGTGCGCATAAGCGCCTTGAATGCGCTGGAAGCCGACGACGTCGGCCGAGACTCCCAGTGGGGCAAGGGAATCTGGGAGCTGATGGATGCCGTCGACAGCTACATTCCGATCCCCGACAGGCCCAAGGACCAGCCCTTCCTCATGCCCATCGAGGACGTATTCAGCATCAAGGGCCGCGGCACGGTCGTCACGGGCCGCGTCGAAAAGGGCGTCGTCGAAGTCGGAAAGTCCATTGAGATTGTTGGCATGAGGAAGACGACCACCACTACGGTGACGGGCGTGGAGATGTTCCACAAGCTGCTCGATGAGGCGGAGCCGGGAGATGCCGTCGGCGTGCTCCTGAGAGGGGTGGCCCGCGAGGATGTGGAGCGAGGCCAGGTGTTGGCGGAACCCGGTAGCATTACCCCGCACACCGATTACGATGCCCAGGTGTACGTCCTGAGCAAGGAAGAGGGTGGCCGGCATACGCCGTTCTTTAACGGCTACAAGCCGCAGTTCTACATCCGCACCACGGATGTGACGGGCGAGATCCAGTTGCCGGAAGGCACGGAAATGGTGATGCCCGGCGATAACATCGAGATGAAGGTCCACCTGATAATGCCCGTGGCCCTCGAGGAACAGTTACGGTTCGCTGTTCGCGAAGGTGGAAGGACCGTTGGGTCGGGCGTTATCACAAAGATAACGTCATAGAAAAAGGACTTTGCAAGTGGACGGGCCGTAGCAGAAGTGCTGCGGCCTGTTAGTGGAAGAGGCAAATGGCGCGTAGAGCTGGCACTCGAATAATCATAAATCTTAGCTGCCCTGACTGCAGAGAGCGCACGTATCACTCGACGAAGAACCGGCGCAACGACCCTGATCGTATAGAGCTAAAGAAGTACTGTCCCAGGTGTCGTGTACATACTCTGCACAGAGAGGTCAGGTAGCAAATATGGCCCGCAATCCTGGAATACCCCGTCGGCTTGGCACCGGCGTCGTGCGGCGTGCGTTAACCCTCCGGTATTTCGGTGACATCGTCTCGGAGCTCCGGAGAGTCACCTGGCCGACGCGTCAGGAGACCTACAGGTTGACTGTCATGGTGATCATGGTCGCCGCGACCATAGGGCTGTTTCTGGGCTTGGTGGACATGGTCTTCTCCAGATTAATCGGCGTGATATTGGGGAAATAGCTTTGAGCAAGGCAGAAGAAATAGAGACTCGGTGGTATATCCTGCACGCCTACTCCGGGCAGGAGGACCGCGTCAAGAAGAACCTCGATCAACGAATCACTACGATGGACGTTGGCGACAAGATTCTGCAGGTAATCGTACCCACCGAAGATGAGATAGAGATCAAGGACGGGCAGCGAAAGGCCGTACCCCAGAGGATTTTCCCCGGCTATATTCTCGTCCAGATGAAGATGGACGACGAGAGCTGGTACATCGTTAGGAACACGCCGGGCGTGACGGGCTTCGTATCCGCCGAAGACGAGCATGATGCGCGACCCAAACCTGTGCCGCTGGAACAGCGAGAGGTCGACAATATCCTGAAGCAGATCAGCTCGGACGAACCCAGAATCCGCGTCGGCTACACCAAGGGCCAGATGGTGCGTATTACCGATGGGCCCTTCGTCGACTTCATGGGGGCCGTCGAAGAGATATATGCGGATAGGTCCAAGGTCCGCGTTCTGGTATCATTCTTCGGTCGAGAGACTCCGGTCGAGCTGGACTTTCTTCAGATAGAACGGGTATAGCTCGAATCCGATTCGCGAAACCAAGTATTAAGGCAGGATGATTTAATTTGGCAAAGAAGGTAATGACCCTAATCAAGCTTCAAATTGAGGCGGGGAAAGCCACGCCGGCACCTCCCGTCGGCCCTGCGTTGGGCCAGCACGGCGTTAACATAATGGGCTTCGTAAAGGAATACAACGAGAGAACGAGCTCCCAGGCCGGTAATATCATACCCGCGGAGATAACGGTCTATGAGGACCGGTCGTTCTCATTCGTACTCAAGAGCCCGCCCGCTTCCGACATGCTCCGCAAGGCGGCGGGAATCGATAAGGGCAGTGGCAATCCCAGGGTCGAAAAGGTTGGGATAATATCCTCCGCCAAGGTCAGAGAGATCGCCGAGACGAAAATGAAAGACCTGAACGCGGCGGATGTCGAGGGGGCCATGCGCATCATCGAGGGCACCGCACGGAGCATGGGCATTGAGGTCGAATCTTAAATATAGGCCCGAGGGCCGGGGTTTCGTATAGATGGTTAAAGTAGGAAAACGATACATGACGGCGGCGGCTCTGGTGGAGGCGGAATTCGAATACCAGCCGGCAGAGGCCGTTGCGCTTGCAAAGAAGGTAGCGACCGCGAAATTTGACGAGACGGTGGAGCTCCACCTCAGGACGGGCGCAGACCCTCGTCACGCCGACCAGATGGTGCGCGGGGTCGCCTTGCTCCCACACGGCGTTGGAAAGCAGGTGCGCGTCGCTGTATTTACACAGGGCGAGGCACTTTCCGTAGCCGAGGAGGCCGGCGGAGACTTCGTCGGCGCAGATGATTTGATAAAGAAGATCGAAGACGGTTGGACCGACTTCGATGTCTCCATCGCGACGCCGGACATGATGGGAAAGGTCGGCCGTCTGGGAAGAATCCTCGGTCGAAAGGGCCTGATGCCCAATCCAAGGACCGGGACCGTCGTGCCTCCGGAGAACCTGCCCAAGGCGATTCAAGAGGCCAAGCTGGGTCGCGTGGAATATCGGGTCGACCGGCACTCGCTAATACACGTGCCAATTGGAAAGGCGAGCTTCGGTGAGGATCAGCTTCTGGACAATCTCACTATGTTGATGGACAACATCGTTCGAGCGAGGCCCTCGGGGTTGAAGGGGCAATACATTCGCTCGGCCTACCTCACGACTACTATGGGTCCGAGCATCAAGATGGACCTTGCAGGAGCGACCGCGCTTAAAGTAGAATAGCCTCAGTGCCGCAGACAGTGGGCTCCGCAGTCGCGGATTAATACCCCAGCCCACCGAGGCAGCGAGACATTACACTGGTAATAAGCCTGTTTTTTGTGATGTGATGCGCCCTGAGTCTGTGGCTCAGGGTTTTTTATTGAGGAGAAACCGTGCCAACTGAAAAGAAGGAAGAGGCAGTCCGGGAAATCCAGGGGTGGCTCAAGGACACGTCCATCATCATCACGACCGACTACACGGGATTGCCCGTCGGAGAGATGACGGACCTGAGACGAGCCCTAAGGGAAAAGGGCGTCAGGTACAAGGTTGTAAAGAACACCCTGACTTACCTGGCGGCGGACGCGGCGGGACTGCCCTTGGTCAAGGAGATCGTGCAGGGGCCCACCGCGATCGCATTTGGCTACGACGATCCCATCGAACCCGCGAAGGCGCTCTCCGAGTTTATATCCAGCAACCGGTCGGCGTTGGAGATTCGCGGCGCGATAATGGACGGCCGCCTGTTGACGGTCGCGGAAATAGACGCGCTGGCGAAGCTGCCATCCAAGGACGTGCTCATCGCAATGCTAATGGGGCAGCTGCAGGGGCCTATTGCCAACCTGGCAAACGTGTTGAACGGCCCGATCTCGGGCTTCGCGAGAGTTCTGCAACAGCACTCGGACAACCTGGCGCAGCAGAGCCCCGCAGAGGCGTAGAAATACTTGAGGCAATAATCAGGAGGAGGTCATCGAGATGGCGTTAAGCAGAGACGAAATCATGGGAGCAATAAAGGAAATGTCGGTCCTGGAGCTGTCGGAGCTCGTTAAGGAGCTCGAAGAGGTGTTCGGTGTGAGCGCGGCCGCGCCCATCGCGATGGCCACCGTCCAGGGCGTTGCCGGCACCGCCGAGGCGGCGGCTGAAGAAGAGAAGACGGAATTCGACGTAACGATCAAGGAGATCGGCCCCAACAAGATCAATGTCATCAAGGCCGTCCGCGAGGTAACGACCCTGGGTCTGAAGGAAGCCAAGGAGCTGGTCGAGGCGGCCCCTACCAACGTCAAAGAGGCCATCGGCAAGGACGAGGCCGACCAGGTTAAAGACAAGCTGGAGGCCGCCGGAGCCGTCGTAGAGCTAGGTTAGCCAAGGCCCTCCTTTGCCTCGCTTCGCGCGCTCTGCGGAACGCGCGACAATGCGGAAATCAGGTCACGAAGAGACGGGGCGCGATCAGGCGTCCCGTCTCATTTTGCGATAAATCCCATTCACTTATCGACAATGTGATCGAGGCAACTATTCGACCCTTCCGTTAACATACGGTATCGTCTGAGGGCCCTCAGGGAGCACGCAGAGAGTCGAATTGCTCCCGCACCGTTCAAGGGCTTTAGCGACGGCCTCTTCTATGTCGTCGACGGGTTCCAGATGAGCGGCCCTGACCTGTTCGTCGGAGAGATAGTCCGACTTCAGATAGACGGACGCCACGG
>JADFQF010000080.1 GCA_022561955.1 Chloroflexota bacterium
ACAGGAACTGAACATTTCCCCCGTGTGCTAGGAGCGATACTTCCCAATGAAACCGTTTTCAATGAAATCCGTATGGGAAATGAATATTCGTCCTTTATGTGAGGTCAGGGTGGTATTTACGGCTTAGGTGTTAGAGTCGAAATTACCTATGAATCACCGTTCAGTGTGAAGCTCTGGTTTTTTAGCTTTGGCCATCCTCGTACACATCAATCATTGTACCTGGACGCCAACGACGGTTGGGCCCGGACAAGCCCAACTGAAATGGCATAACTGAATTTAGAATCGGAAACAGAATGTCACTCAAAGGGCTTCAATGAACGGAAGAATTCGGAAGCGCGGCGGGCGAGAAGGCAACCTCAAGCAAGAAGCCATGCATAACCACACTGGACGGCCCCTGGCCATGAATATACTGGCACCTAACGTAGTTTCACAACGCATCCTGATGGACCGGACCGGCCTGGCCAGAGTCCACGTTCAACGCGACACGTGGGGCTACCGAGCGTGACCGATTGATTGAGTATTTCACAAAGATTCTGTAGACTCGTTATATGAGCGGTAGCGGTGGCGTGAGCGAAGAATCTGAGCCTCTCGCTTCAGCTATCGGCCAAACGCCCACCGCATCCACCTCGGATGGTCCCGCCGGCCGCCCGGCGACCGAATCACCGCCGCCGGCCAAAACCGAGCAGGGCGTTTCCAGCCCTTCGACCGCACCCTCCGGTACCGCAACCTCGGTCAACGTCTTCAAGTCCACATTTAGCTCCCTCTCGAACAGGCACTTCCTCTTCCTGTGGCTCGGAATGCTATCGCTCATGGCCGGGACGCAGATGCAGATGCTGACGAGGGGATACTTGGCGTACGAGCTCACCGGCTCCGGGACCATCCTCGGCATCGTGAATCTGGGAATCGCCGTGCCCCTGCTGACTATCCCGCTATTCGGAGGGGCGTTTGCCGACAGGTTCGAGCGGAAGGCACTGATCCAGGGCGGCCAGTTCGTCGCCGGCGCTCTGGGACTCGCCGTCGGCATATTAGTACACACGGGCATCATTGCGTGGCCCCATCTGATGATCTCCGCCATGATCCAGGGCTCCCTGTTCGCATTCAGCATGCCCGCGCGACAGGCCATAATCCCGCACCTCGTGGGACCTGAGAAGCTCGCTAACGCAATGGCCTTGAACGCGGCGGGGATGAGCGCGATGACTATGGCGGCGCCCGCCTTGGCCGGGTGGCTCTACGCCTATGCCGGGCCGTGGAACGTCTACTACGTGATCTCCGCCCTGGGCTTCCTGTCGATGGCTTTGACCGCCTTCGTTCCCAAGTCCAGCAACCCTCCTCGGGCGGTAAAGACCAGTGTGACGAGGGACATCCTGGAGGGCATCTTGTATCTAAAGACTAATCGGCTGCTGATGGTGCTGCTGGTCATGGGGCTGATAACGACGCTGCTGGCCATGCCCTTCCGATTCATTATGCCGATTTTCGTCGTGGACATATATCAGCGCGGGCCGGAGTCCATGGGGCTCCTGGTCGGCGTCATGGGATTGGGCGCGCTGGTCGGCTCACTTTACATCGCCGGGATGGGAAGGAAGAACCGGGGCATGCTGCTCATCCTATCCAGCTTCGTGTCTGGAATCGGGCTTTTGCTGGTGGCGGTGATACCCATCTACGCCGTCGCCGCGTTTCTCATGCTCCTGCTCGGTCTGGGAGACGCCGGCCGCATGTCGTTGAACCAGACCCTCATCATGGAGAAGGCGGACGACCGCTACAGAGGCCGGGTGATGAGCATCTTCATGCTCAACTTCGGACTCATGCCCCTGGGGGTGCTGCCTGCGGGCATCCTGGCGGACTACCTGGGCGGCCAGGCCGTCGTCGGGACTCTCGGCCTGCTTCTGATCGGCGTAACCGCCCTGGTGCTGGTGACCCAGAAGCAGCTCCGCCGGGTGCAATAGTCCCGGGGGCTGCTTCCTTTTCAGCTTTTGAACTAGCGCTGGCCTCACGGGCTTCCTTCATCCATCAGTTCACCGAATTCAGACATTGCGCTGAGTTGCGGTCGTCGTTGGTGCAACGAAAAACGCTTTAATATTGCGGGTCGATCACCGAGGCTCTACCACCAGGAATGTGGAAGCTTGACCGAGAGGACGACAGCCTATAACGTGAGCTGACGCAAATCCCATGGCAAGGCAGGAAAAGGAGTATCGCATGGCTACCAGTACACAGACCTATGACGTTGACGTCGCGGACATGGAATATCTCCGGCACGGTGATGCGCCTCTACTGGCACGTCTCTTCAGGCCCCGCGGCAGCGGACCGTTCCCAATTATGGTCGAGCTGCATGGCGGGGCCTGGGTTCGGGGAGATCGTATGAACGGCGACGCGGCCAACGAAGCGCTGGCCAAGACCGGCGTGATCGTGGCGGCACTGGATTTTCGCATGCCGCCGGAAGCACCGTATCCGGCCTCTCTGGCCGACATCCACTATGGGATTCGTTGGTGTAAGACCCAGGCTGAGTCGTGGAACGGCCGCCCGGACCGCATCGGCGCCATGGGCACTTCCAGTGGCGCACACCAGGCCATGCTCGTGGGCATGCGCCCGCAAGACCCACGCTACGCCGCGCTGTCACTCCCGACAGGCGCCGAGGAGGTGGACGGAACCCTGGGTTGCGTGGTCATGGTGTCCCCTGTTATCGATCCCCTTGGACGCTATAACTATGCCAAGGGCCTGCGAGAAGATTGCACCCCACCAGAGGGGATGGCCGAGCGAATAGTGCCCATGCACGACCAGTACTGGCAGACGAAAGAGGCCATGGCCGAGGGAGCACCGGCGCGTATCCTGGCCGGCGGAGAGCGCACGGCCCTGCCGCCCGTGCTGTGCCTGGCGCGCAGCTACGAGGCGGCGCATCCGCGCCCGGACCTCGACGAGTTCGTCCGACAGTACGAAAAGGCCGGCGGCCGGATCGACGTGAACATTTTCGAGGGCGAGGGCGGAGGTCTGCTGAGTGATCTCTCCTTGCCGATTGCCGAGCAGACGCTCGAGCTGATGAGCGCGTTCGTCCATAAACACATCGGGTAAGCGAGGAATACCGGTGCGCTGCGGTCAAGGCGAGGCCGGTCCCACGCCTTTGACTAGCCGCGCACCTGGGCTATATTAATCTGCAGAGGCGTGGATTATCCGGCGGCGGGAGATTGCCTTCTCCGTCGTTGCGGGGGTCGCCTACGTGGCCCCGCTGCGGTTCCGGCCTGGACTCTCGACTGTCGCCCCTGGGTATTATGCGCCCCGTTCGAACGCGTATCTTGATTCGGTGTTGTCGTATCCGGAGCGCCATAATCGAAATCGGGCAGCCGTCGCCGTTCGATTCTCCCGCCCAATACCTTTTCGATAGCGCGCACGAGGCCTTCGTCTTCCGACGTCGTGAGCGTGAGGGCTTCCCCGGTGTGTTCGGCGCGCCCTGTGCGGCCGATGCGGTGGGTATATGCGTCCACGGTATTGGGCATGTCGAAATTGATGACGTGGGAGATCTCCGACACGTCTATGCCCCGAGCCGCGATGTCCGTGGCCACCAGAAGGTCAAATTTACCGCTTCGGAACCCGTCCAGGGCGATCTGCCGCTGGTTTTGCGCCATGTTCCCCTGTAGCGCCGCAACCCTGTACTTCTGATTCTTCAGATCGAGCGCGAGCCTTCTGGTGCGATGTTTAGTCTTGGTGAAGATCAACACTCGCCCCGTGGCTATCCTTTGCAGCATCGCCAGCAGAAGCTGCTTCTTGAGCTTGAAAGGCACCGGATACAGTGCGTGCGATACGGTCTTGGCGGGCGCGATCTCATCGACCTGTATATTGACGGGATCGCTCAGGATACTCTTCGACAGCACGCGGATGTCCTGGGGCATGGTGGCGGAGAAAAACAGCGTCTGGCGGCGTGTCGGAATGTATTCTAGGATACGGCGGATATCGGGCAAAAAGCCCATGTCGCACATGTTGTCCGCCTCGTCCAGCACCAATATCTCGACCCGAGACAGGTCGATGCTGCGGTCGTCGATCAGATCAAGAAGGCGGCCGGGGCAAGCCACGACTACGTCCGGGCCCCGTCGTATGGCCGCGACCTGACGGACCTTGCTGACTCCTCCATATACTGGAACGACACCGATATTGGCGCCCTGTCCCAGTTCGTTGAACATCTGGGTGATCTGCTCGGCGAGCTCGCGGGTGGGAGCTATAATTAGGGACCTGATACCCCCTCGGTTGCCCAGGCTCAGAATCTGCATTATAGGCAGAGCGAATGCGGCCGTTTTGCCGGTCCCGGTCTGTGCCAGGCCCAGAACGTCGCGTCCGTCGAGTATTACCGGGATAGCCTGTTCTTGGATGGCGGTCGGCGTGGTATAGCCCACTGCCTCCACGCCTTTTAGGATGCGCGGGATGAGAGAAAGCTGTGAAAAGTTCAATACTAGATGTTACTCCTTGATATCGTTGGGCCAGGCAACGTCCTCGGCCCGACGTCTATTTGATTCAATACCCTATCAACTGTCTGACGAATCGCATATTCGCAGACACTATTCTTCAGTATAGCGCTTGTTTCATGGCAGCGACACGTTTACAGCGGCCTACTGTCGGGAATTCAGCGCAGCCGGAAGTCAACTGGATGATTAAAATAGCGCGGGAATCGCGGCTTTGCTCGCCGCCAAGTAGTCTCGACGGCGGTGTTCGACGTCGTGAATCGCGGCTTGATTCCGTCACGTCGAGTGCGTGGGGTCGGATTCCGTATCCGTAATATTCAGCGGCTAATTGCTCAGTCGGCGGCGTTCGCGCCAACCCTCTCCCTGCCGTCCTCGTGAATTGCCTCTTCGACCTCGCCCATTATGTCGACGGCAACCTTTCTTTTCCTCGTCCGAAAGAGCAGCAGGCCGAGTCCAAGACTTAACACGCCCACGGCAAGTCCGACGGCCACCGAGATGAAGGACGGGGCCAGGGTCCCCGGCCCGGATTTTTCGAGGACGATACCCCAGGATATTCCCAGGGCCAACGCCAAAAAGAATGTCATGACGCCCAGAACTGCCGCGATGTAAACGGTGCGTATCATAATCGTCTCCTCCATCCTGTAGCCGGTTACGCTTTCTCTACGGGACATCATGCCACATCAGGCAGGGACGTCAAGTACTCGAGGGTCGGGGGCCCCGGAATGTCATGCATATGTTGCCCCGCGGCCGCACACGGGAGTCGGCCTAGCCGGCGGACGGAATCGCCTCGAGGTTCGGCATCACCTTGTCGGCGAAGAGGCGCATGGACTCGCGCACCCTCTCGCTGGGTATTCTGCCGCGCCGGTTGAACTCCAGGATGCACTGGTGCATGGAGGGAAGAAGTTCCTGTAGCTCTTGCAGGCGCTCCACGCACGCCGACGGCTCGTCGTATATGCAGACCTCCAGGACCCTGTCGTAGCCCCACGTCATCCAGCCGATGGCCCCCGTCGAGAAGTTCGGCTCAGAAGGGTCGATGCCCAGGCTCTTCATGTACTCGATTCCGGCAGCGGCGTCGGTATCACGCCAGTTCTCCCTCATTATCTCTTGAGCTTCCTTGCGCGTCTTGGCGACGAAGAGCGAGACCATGACGTTTACGTCCTGCCGCTGGGTCACTCCCTCCGTTGGCTTGGCGGCCTCAAAGTCGACCAGACGGTCTATCAGGCCGGGCATCGGCTGGCCCAGCGTCGTAGCGATCGCGCCGATCCCCATCCTGGCCGCGTAGGGAAAGGTTTCGTCGCTGTTTGCGGCGAGCAGAATGGGCGGATGCGGCTGTTGGGCCGGCTTGGGTAGGACGGGCAGGTTTTCCGCGCTCCAGTACTTTCCCCGGAAGTCGAAGCGCTCTTGCGTCCATGCGAGCTTGATCAGCTCGATAGTCTCGGCGACTCGCTCGCGGCTCTCCTCACGACTCGTGCCCACGGGGTTGCCAACGAATCTGCCGGACGCCGCGCCCCAACGGCCGCCGAGACAAAGGTCCAGCCTGCCGTTGGTAAGGATGTCGCAGGTCGCAGCCTGAGAGGCCATGTGGAATGGATGGTGCAGGGGAGCCTGGGCCGCGAGGGTCCCGAATCGAATGTGCTCCGTGTGTTGGGCGGCCGCTATCGCCACCATGAGCGGGTTGGACATGGGCCGAGTAGGGTAGAATATAGACTCGGCCAGCCACGCCGACTCGAACCCCAGCTCCTCGCCCAGGACAATCTCTTCGACCGTCTCCCAGTGCCGGCGAGAATTCGAAGACCCCTCATGGCCCGGCGTCTGCCAGAAGAGCCCAAATCTCATTACGAACACCACCAGGCGCATCCTTCTCCCAATAAAAGTGCTCAAAATGATCCTTCCCATCACGAGACTTCCAACCATAATCCTTAAACATCTCATACAAAAACTGATACAACTGACCAAAATCAAAAACATCCTTATACTTGACTGAAAACTTAGCTACAGAAATACTATCACCAGGAATCTTATAAGACGGCATAAGAACAATTAAACAATACGCTTTTTATAAAGTTTACGAATATTTTAAAGGATTAATTTTTCTCAAGAACCTTTTTGCATGAAATCTAAAATTAGCAAGCTTCCAATGAATGAAAAAAATCTTCGACATAAGAACAATATTTAAAGGACTTGAAACAGCCTCAACTTT
>JADFQF010000081.1 GCA_022561955.1 Chloroflexota bacterium
ATTCTAGCAAAGCGCGGTTAAAAATGGGGTCGGAAAATTCAGACCAGGAACGTCTGTATAGACTGGGCAGCTAGACCACTCAATAAAGAGTCCTTATCTGGAGAACTGAATGGGTTGGACCAAACTGACGGCTACGGATTTGACGTCCGTTCAGCGGCAAATTTCTCACGAACCAGGTTCATGATCGTCTGGGGAGTTGCTAAGTTCTGACCATGATGGAAAGGGTACATTACGTTTTCATTGCGCAGGGCAACTGGCCCTAAGCAGGGATCAGGTTCTGATTGACGGATAGGTGAGGACCTTTCAACTCAGCGACAACTCTACTCTCACATGGATTGAGATCGCGATGCATGAGGACGACGGCAAGGTCGCGAGCAACGGAAAAACTCAGGCGCTGGCTTGTACCTGGTCCAGGGGCGCGTATTCGCCGTTTTCACCGCTGCCGTGCCCGAAGTAGTGCCACTGGGGAAAGTTGAAATCCGATGTGACGGACGTGGGCAGCAGCAGCACCGCCTTGAGGAATGATTCGAGGTCCGGCACGTTGTAAATATTGATCTCGAAACCCCAGTCGCCTAGCTGGTCGATAACCTGCCGCCGGTTAAAGGTAGACCATTTCAGGGAGAACCTGTTGATTCCCCACGATTTGAGTTCATCCAGCGTCCTTTTCGCGTCGTCAGGAAAGGCCGCTATAGCAGGAGCAACGAAATCTATGGGACATTGCACCACTGACGAAGGGAATTCCTTGGCGAATCGTTTGAAGTCGTTCTCTCCCAGCGCATCTACGCTCGCATTGAACCATACGCGAGAATCGTCGAAGCCGTATTCGCCAATTAGGCCGATGACCCTGCCGATGTGGGGGCCGCCTTCCTTGATGTCCAGGTTTATGGATCTGCCTAGCTCATTTAACGGGCTCAGGACTTCATCAAGGGTCAGCAGCTCCTCATGGTCCTG
Source organism: Chloroflexota bacterium (assembly GCA_022561955.1). The sequence goes on from JADFQF010000081.1 coordinate 952, forward strand.
GAGCGGCGTCCGGTCAAAGGAGTCGTGACGCAGGATGAGGTTGTCGGAGTTCGGATCGAGCCTCACGTCCACCTCGCCCCACTGCACATCGGACGCAAGAAACTGCAGAAGGTTCGCCCGGTCGTTCAGGCCGTGCCAGACTAGCTGGATGTTCTTCGGCAGAGACTTCTCGTCAATTAGCTGGGCGAGGTCGTAATGGTTGCCGCTCACCGATGACGTGGGGAGATGCTTTCTCGTCGTCTCGAATATCGTGTCTGCGTGGAGCAACATGATTTCGCTTGTGCCTTCGGCTTCCGACACTGCGAGAAGGTTATCGGGCTCGTTGTCGATGAAGGCCACCACTCGATATCCGAGGTCCTGGTAATAGCGGACCCCCTCCACCTTTGGCTGTTCCATCGAATCTTCCCATTCATTCGGGCTCATGTGTAAGAGCTCGTCCGTGAATCTGACCTTGTACTCCTTGCCAAGATGGTTGAGAGAGTTCAGCGTCTCCGCTCTCATGTATTCGGGCCTTCCGGTGTTGAGGCCAACGTCGGTGTCAGGCTGTATCTGGAGCCACCGCATGACCTCCATGACGCCGGAGAACGGTAGATGGGCCTCCAACAGATTCTCCGGTGTCCACAGATTCGCCGTCACCCATTCGAGTATGCTCTTAGCCTTGCCGGCGGGGATTTCCATGCGGCTAAGCAGCGATTCGACATGGTTTTCGTGGACATCGATGTCGGACAGCTCCAAACCATCGAAGTGGCTGGAATCGTGGTTCTGGTCATAGGAGGAGAGCACACTGAGGACCATGTGGCGCATGTCGAGAATTGTTCCGTCGATGTCGAAAAGCACGATGAATCGATCGCCCGGGTAAATTGACCGCATCTTTTCAAAGTGTTGTGCTAGTTTCTTCATCCACATTTCAAATAGCTACCTCAGTTCGGCCGTCAAATTTCTATGAACCTTTAGCACGCACGTCGTAGGTAAACTAGATGCATTACGCGGCCTGCGCGCCTATACAATCCAGGCTAATCCTTACAGGTTAACTCGCCGTCAATCCTTCGTTAAAGCATAAATTAGAATGCTTATCGGCCTCTCAGCCCTGTCATCTAGACAGGCCGGTACATAACTTCCCTAAGTAGTTGGACGCTTGTCGAAGATTCCTCACACTTTTTGAAAAACCGCCCGCCCGAGCCGAAATTAGACGATCGCTTTGGACTGTATTTGCTCCATTAAATGTGTAACACCGTGCCTTGAAGCGCCGCCAATAATACGGAAATCCCCGACGGAGCAGGTGCAGCTACTCGTAGAACATAGCCCGGCCTGCGGCCCACGCACTTCGCGGCCGGCGTTCGAGTGAAAATCGAATAGAAAATCTGGGTCATTGACAGCCCTCTTTTGGTGGTGGCTGAATGCGCGAAGCTCTATAATCGGTTGAGGCCGGGAAAATTGGGAGGACTGAAACAGCCAGCTCGCCCCGCGGCCGCCTGCTTGACTGTCTTAGTTTATCCAGAGCGCATTGAGCGATCGAAGTCCGGAACCTCGCGGCCCTGTATTCACGGCGTGGACCGGTGATGTGGGTTCATGAAATGGACACCCACCCGGGGGCCTGCCACGGGAATTGTACCGATTGCACACTGTTTCGGGCCGAAAACCTGTTTCTCACCCGAGAAATTTGTCGATTTAACTAATAAGGTGAGGCTCCATGCCTCGCCAAGATTACAAAATGAGAGTTGAACGGTAATATGGATGGCAAAGTCCTGGTAATTGACGACGAGATTCATCTGCGAACGATGATGTGCGAGTGGCTGGAGGAGGCGGGATACGTCGCCTACATGGCCCCCGGCGGCGAGGAGGGGCTGCGCATACTCAGTGAAAAGCGCCCGGACGTCGTGGTATCCGACATCTGGATGCCCGGCATGGACGGCTATCACTTCTCCAGGCTTGCCCGCAAGAACTCAGACGTATCTATAATTCTGATGTCCGGCGTTTCCAGCGAGATCGAAGTGCTTAAGAACATGGACGTGGGAGCCGATGGAATTTTGATCAAGCCGTTCGATATGGACGAATTCTTGAACAGGGTCGAAAAAATCCTGGAAGAAAGGTCCCTCCGCACGCCGAAAAAGCTCAGCACTCCGCCGCGTGCGAAAGCCCCCGTGGATGATCAGGGAGAGGCGTACCTGTTGGAGGCGTATCGCAGCCTGTCCAAAGAGGACCAGCACCTGATCATCGATATGACCGAAAGGCTGAGGGGCGATTGATCTCCCGTCCAGACCCTTGGTCGGCAGGCAGGCAGAGCTCTCCGCTAATATTGTAGACGCAGGCCGGCCTGATTCGCAGAGCAAGCCAAGTTGGGCCCGTCCCTTCTAATCCGGGGAGTTGGGTACGTGAATAAAATACCCGATCCGCTGCCATAGATCGGTCCCGCGAAGCTGCAATACCACCGCATCGCCCGCTGATATGGAATCGGGCAGCTGCGCCCTCACTCGGAAGGGGTAGTCGGCCAGCTCGAGAAGCGCGATGCGCCTCGGCTCGTTCTCCAGCACCACGGCGTCGAACACCACACCTTGCCCATCCGATTCTTCGACCTGTCCCTTCATGAGTTTCAGGAACCAGTAGCGTCTTCTGTCCTCTTCTATCCTGCTGAGCTCTCGAAGCTGCACGTCGGCCCTGCCCGCGACCGATGCTATCTCCTCGGTCGAATATTGCGGCACGCGGCTCTCCAGATAGCGGCTGATCTGTCGTTGCATCACCAGGTCCGGGTACCTTCGTAGCGGAGATGTGACCTGGATATAGGCAGGGACGCCGAGGCCGCCGTGTGCCAGGGGGACCGTGCCGATGTCCGCGGGAGGCAGTCTCTTCATCATCAGGTACCAGCGATAGGGGCCTTCCGGCATCCCTCCGAGACTGCCGTATTCGGCGTCGAATTCGCTGAGGTCCGGCGCGGGCTGCGAGCGAAACGAAGCGGGAATATCCTCTCGGATGCAAAACTCGGCCATGAGCGAATTGCACAGGATCATGAACTCGGATACTACCATGCGAGCGGGCGTCGTTCGCGCCACGACATCCACGAGGATATTTCCTTCGGCGTCTACTTTGACGGACATCTCCGGCCTGTCGAGTCTTACGGCTCCGGCCTCCTCACGGGCTGCACGAAGGTATTGGGCGAGTCGGTAGAGATTCGCCAGAGCGTCATTGAGAGGATGCGTCGTGTCTTCAATGACAGCATCGGCCTCCTCGTAAGATAGCGCAGTCCCGCTGGAGACGATTGAAGGGGACAACTCCCAGTCCAACACCTCGCCTGTGTCTGAAAGCCGCACGATGAGGCTGAGGGCCGACCGAGTTTCGCCGGGGTGCAGGCTGCCCTTTTCCTCCGAGACCTCCGGCGGCAGCATGGGTACCTTCCGTTCGGGCATATAGAGGGTCGCCATGCGCCGGTCCGACTCCTGGTCCAGCGCGCCGCCTGCCGGAATCAGGGCTCCGGCGTCCGTTATGTGCACACCTACGACGTAGACCGGATCGCCTCCCTCGGAGGTTTCGACGTTTAAGGACAGGGCGTCGTCACGGTCTCTCGTGCCTTCGTCGTCTATCGTGAACGCGTTAGCTTCGGTAAGGTCCCGGCGGGACGTATCGGCCGTCAACGCTTCGGCTCTGATCGTTGCCGCCTCATCCAACGCGGCCTGCGAGAAGGCCTCCTCTATCCCCGCGCGCTCGAGTTCCAGCGGCTCGTCTTCCCCGAAGATGCCGGTCCGCACCAGAAGGTCGAAGGCAAGCTTCTGCAGGTCTCCGCCACTTCTTTCCAAATCGTTGAGCAGCCCCTTCACCAGGCTCGCGCGGGTATAGGCCTCTCCATGAACGGCAAAGCCCCTTATATGGTCCAGTAGCGTGCGCTGATGCGAATCGGCGTCCGGGGGCAGGGTGCCTTCAGCAAGGTGGGCCACCAATTCCGAGGCGGACTGCTCGTTCCGGGCCTCTCGCTCCCTTTTGGCTACCAGGTCGTCTAGCGCGGACCGCGACCTCGGCGTGTAGCCTTTCGCATCTCTGGTGAAGTAGAGCTGGTTGTGGTCCAGGTGAATCAGCAGGCCGATTCGCTGCGCGGCCTCAGGCTCGTCGCCCCAATACAGCTCGGCTAGCTCGTCAAGGCCCAGGGCGACGCTCTCGTCTCTCACGACTTCCCACAGCTCGGATACGTCTATCTCGGCGGATATCCCCTCGCTCTGCTCCTGGAGCCTGTTCACGTCCTGCTCGTCACCGGCGGATATCCCCGTACTCAGCACGACGCGTTCCGCGGGTAGCCTGGCCTCCTTGTTTCGCCTGAGCTTGACCGTTACACGGTTGGCCTCTATCGAGGAGACCCTGACGATGCTCAGGCCCCCACTCATGCGGGCTACGACGATCTCTCCAGGTTTCATATGTCTCTCAAGGGTGCAAATCCTATTTGGGAGGATTCATGATAACGCATTCGCGTCCTAACTGAGGAGCAGGATCCATCCACGTGATGACGTAACCGCCGGTAGGGCACACTGTTACGCGAGTACTCCCATCGAATATTGATGCTGACCTCGGTCAATCCCAGAGGCTACAACGTTAAACTCGATGCAATGGACGGTTGTTACCGGCGGAGTAGGCGTCAACGGCGATTCTGTAAGGTAAATTCCATTGTACATCGTAATAACTTATGCCCTTAGCCTGATGCTGATCCTCTCGACGTTCTTTTTGATGGGACGGGAGATGTTCGTCACGTTCGTTAGCGTGACGGAGGGATTCGAAGCCCAACTGATTCGGTTGGAGAAGAGGTCGAACACTGGCATAGCCGGGCCTTTCGGGCTCGAAGTCACCGAGGCCTCAACGGTCGATATTATTATTTCCAACATCGGTGACGAGCCCCTTTCCAAGTTCGAAGACTGGAACGTAATCTTCGAGCTTCAGGACTCCAGTAGTCTCAGTTTCGCGTACCTTGTCTATACCGAAGACGCCTCACCGGGCGCCAACGAATGGACGGTCAACGGAGTCTACAGGGACGCCTCTACGCTTTTGGCCGAGGTCGTAGACCCCAACATACTGAATCCGGGCGAGGAGATGATAATCAGGGCCAACCCCTCTCCATCGGTCGTGACGGGCTATTACGAGAGGGCGATCTTCTCCACACCAAACGGCATCACCACGAAGGTCGTATTCAGGGTCGGGGCGACTCTGTACGTCGCGGACAGCAGCGACGCCCTGGCATATAAGTACAACGATGCAGGGACCTGGAAGGGGTCTGAGTTCCTCATCCTGGATAACGGCGCCGCGGCGGGCATCACCACCGACGACACGGACTTCTGGACGACCGATCTCATAGACGATCTGGCCTATAAATACGCATCCAACTTTGTTGCCGGCGGCAACTGGGCCCAGGACGCGGCTAATGCGGACGGCGCGGGCATTACCACCGACGGCGCCAACATTTGGATCGTCGATGATGCCGACGATACCGTCTACAAGTACGACATGACGGGCGTGTCGGACTCCAGCTTTTCGCTCACGGGAGCCAGTTCGACGCCCGTCGGCATCACGACGAACGGGTCGAATATCTGGGTCGTGGAATCCGATACCTTGAAGGCATACAAGTACGACATGGCGGGCGCGCTGGACTCCAGCTCCTCCCTA
>JADFQF010000082.1 GCA_022561955.1 Chloroflexota bacterium
GTACACGTCCCAAAATCGCTTCACGAGTCTCCTGGATCACCTCGATCTGGTCGTCCTTGGCGATCTCCAGGCGCAGTTCCGAGGCGATGATGTCTACGGCCCTCGAAGCCGCTTGCGTTTCGGTACGCACCGATCTGAAGAAGAGGAGCGGGTCCACAATCCTGCCCCTGGCATAGACATCGATGTTCAGACGCTTCTTGTCCTTGGTCAACAGGGCATCCGGGGGAGCGTCAAAAACCAGGAGACGCTTATCGAAGTAGGTGACCGTGTCGATGAACGGCGCCTTCACGTTAATTCCCGGTGTCGTTATGGACCTTCGGGGCTCTCCGAAACGGGTCAGAATCGCGGTCTGAGTCTCATCGACCACGTAGAGGAACTGTGGGCCGAGGATACCCAACAAGACGACCACTATTACCAGGATAACTGCGATTATTTTCATATTCGATCAGCCCTAAGGTGCGCCGGGTACTTGTGTCGGTATCGGGAATGGGGTTTGTGGCGCCGGTCCGTCCGTCAACGGCAGGAATTGCAGGAGGTTTCCACCACTGCTCGAATCCACGATGAACTTCTTCACCCCTGGGAGCACCTCTTCCATCGTCTCGAGATAGAGCCGCTGGCGTGTGACCTCCGGCGCCTTCTTGTACTCTTCCAGGATCGCGAGGAAGCGGTTCGCCTCACCGGTAGCCTTTTCCACACGTTCCGCCCTAAATGCCTGCGCACCCTGGATTAGACGTGCCGCCTCGCCCTTGGCTCGGGGGAGTATGTCCTCTTGATAGGCCTGGGCAAGGTTGATTATTCGCTCTTTGTCCTCACGGGCGCGCACGACATCGTCAAACGCATCCTGGACCTCGTCCGGAGGCCGCACATTTAGAAGTTTGACTTCAGTGACTTCGATGCCGGTGCCGTAGAGGTCGAGCAGCTCCTGCAACTTGAGCTTCGTCTCGATCTGTACGGCCTCTTTCTCGATAGTCAACACGTCGTCGATATTTCGGCTGCCGACGATCTGGCGAAGGGCCGACTCGGCTGCGTCCTTGATCGTTATGCCTGCGGGGTCGACCGCCAGGAAGAGAAAGTCCGGAAGGCTCTTGATGTTGTACTGAACCAGGAGCTGCACATCGACCAGGTTCTGGTCGCCGGTTATCATCTCAGACTCGATGGGGACCGAGGTGGCGCCCCTGACGCCGATCTCCAGCCTCTGAATCTCATCTGTCTTTACTATATCACGCGTGCCGATTGGAGACGGCCAATACCAGTGAAGGCCGGCCTCTTGAGTGTTGTTGAACTGGCCGAGCAGTCGAAGGGCAGCCTGCTCTCCCGGTTGTACCGTGAAGAAGCCCGTTCCCAGCCAGATTACAAACGCGACGCCGATAACGCCGATGACCGCAAGGGCAAGGCCGTTTCCGCCACCTCCTCGAAAGCGGCCAACGAACGACCGGAGTCTTTCCAGGATCTGGTCTAGGTTTACTTCAGGCTCGTCTTGTCGGTACATAGCTCTTCCGTGTTGAAATGGACCGCAAAGATATTAACACACTTTTGAACGCCCGGTATATGAATTTCCGGCCCACGATGGCCGTTGAAGCCGCCTTCGGTCGAGGTGAGACGGCCACGGCATGGGACGATTGCATCGGTCCACATGACAAAATCGGTCGCCGGAAAGCCCGCTTCCAATGTTTGCCTCACAAGCTACTACGGATAGACGGGCGCCTTGGCTTCCATTGCATCGAGCGCCTCCAGGAATCCTTCATAGCTCGAAAAGCCGGCCATGGCCGACACGAAGGCGCCTACATCGGGCATCAGCGACCTGAACCTCTCCAACTGCCCGCCGATAGGGCTGACGGACGCGGGGGTGTCGGCGTAGGTGCCGTAGAATGCGAAATACGCCTGGTTCAGCTTTCGAATATGGAACCCGTTTTCCACGAACACCCGGCGGCGGCGCTCCATGTAGAGCTCGGCCTCTTCGATCTTGCCCTCTTCGAGGAGCTCGTCGACGCGCTTCCTCGTCTCGCGCATCTCGGCATCGAAATCGAACTCTTCCCCATCCTCTAGATCTGCGTCTGCTTCATTGGAGGCACCATCGCCGTCGGCCGGGTCGGGCTCGATGACGCCGCCCAATAGCTCGTAGGCCCTATCGCCTATCTCGTTTCCGGCGATGCTCGCCACGGTCTCGTTCAGCGTAAACATCTCGTCGCCGTTGAACATGTTCTGTCCGAGGGGCCGGAAGAAGAGGTAGTGGTGCAGCCACTCATGGGTCGAGATCTGCATCGTCCAGCGAAGGGGCTGGTTGTTCGGAATCGATGCCGGATAAGTGGCCAGCCCCCCTATGTCTTCGACCAGCGCCGAAAGGTCGGATTCCGAGAATAGCCTGCCCTCGATCTCCTCCCGCTCGCCCAGCAAGATGCCGGGCCTCAGCAGTACATCGTGCTTACGCTCGATCTTGTCTCTCGGTGAGGCTATCAGCAGCTTGGGCAGGTCACTGAGCCGGATGTCCACGGGCGGAAAGATGAACTCTCCAAACGTGGACAGGCCCTCCTCCACGACTACAGAGCTTATAGTCGCCTCCATCGTCTCCTCTACGTCCGAGCGAAGTCCGTCCCGATCATCGCGCACGCCCTGAAGCTCGACCTCAAGGGAGGCGACATCCTTTCCATCTGCTGCTATCGCGCCGAGGTCGCGCCGTAGCCTTCCGGCCTCTTCGCTCAGGCTGAAGTATTCCCGGACCCTCTCATGGGCGTCCCCACCGCTCGACGAGCTCCAGGGCGCCGAGCTTGCCAGGCGATGGACCCACTTGCCGAGAAAGTTGTCGACCTCCCACTGGACGAGGTTATACAGATATGGAGACGCGACGCGTTGGGCCGCGTTCAGGTGTCGCACGTCGTTGCTCAGGGTCACGAACAACAGACCCAGCACACACAGCACAGGCCACTTCATGAGTCTACGAATCTTAGTAAGCAAATGAATAGAGCCGATCTTACCGTCCAAGTCTCCGATTGCCGAATTGACAAACCGCGGCAAATCGCGGTGATGCCTGTCCCAGACAAGATGCGCTAACAGGCGTTTCGAACGGGCGGCGTTCACGGCATCGCCGTCTACATATAATAAAACGAACCTCGGGCGAATGGGGCACCGTTAAGAAGGGGAAGGAGGTGATTAGGTCGCGTAGACTCGAACGAGCACGTGCATTCTTCCGCTTCACTTTATGCTAAGCACATTAGGGACCGATTTCTCTAGATCGGCACGCTCCCTTTAGATAATTTGCCTAAATCGGGGTGCCCGAATTTACCGCCCTCTAGACCGGCAATTCCGCGATAAACCTTACTGCATTCAGAAGGATACTCACCTTTGTCTCTTTTTTATATTCGATTTCCCGAAAGCTTCCAGCAGCCTCCGTTCAAATCTACTCTGAGTTCATATGCACGCCAGGAGTCGGACTCCGCAGCTTCCCGCCATTTGACATGCATTGGTCATTTGTGACAACTTTCATTGGAGATATTCGATATAACGCTGTATGACTGCGATTCACAGCGGTGAAGGAAATCGCTGGAAGACGCCCGGGAAAGCGGAGAGTCCAATGAAACTGTCCTTGTGTGTCATCGGGTGCGGCGGGTATGCGAAGACCGTACTGAGCGAAATATACGACATGACGGACGAGCTCGAGCTCTACTTCGCCAGCCGGGACATCAACAAGGCCAGGGAATACAGCGAGCTCTACGGAGGAGCGGGCTTCTTCGGTAGCTACGAGGAGGCCGTACGAGACTCGAGGATCGACGCGGTATACATCTTCACGCCGCACAACGTACATCTCGAAAACGCGGTGCTCGCCGCACGGAGCTCCAAGCATATCCTCGTGGAAAAGCCCATCGCCCGGGACTTGGACGAGTCCCGCAAGATGATCGAGGCAGCCAAGGATGCCGGCGTTAAGCTAATGGTTGCGGAGAACTACCGCTTTCTGCCCACCGTTCGGAGATGCAAGCAGATTATCGAGGCGGGCAACATCGGAGACGTTCGCCTGATACAGATCCAGGCCGAGGGCTACAGCGTGCCCACCGCCTGGAGGACAAGCCGGGAGGCCAGCGGAGGCGGCGTCTTCATCGACGGAGGTATCCACTTCGTGGACGTAATGATGAATCTGGGGGGATTCCCAGAGCGTCTCTACGCCGCGATGCCGCCCCAAATACACAGGAAGATAGACGTGGAGGACGGCATCATAGTGACCGCGCACCTTCCGGGTGGAGTGCTGGGACTGATAAACTTCTCCAGGGCCACCGCCGTCAAGAACCAGCGTCAGTGGGTAAACGTCACCGGCAGCAAGGGACATCTGAGCTTCGTCCCCTACGGCAATGAGATCATTTTCGAAACGACAGAGGTCCAGCGCACGATTCGCTTGCCGGAAGCCCGCCGGGGGGTGCGTGATATGGTCAGAGAGTTTCGCGACAGCATATTCGAAGACCGCGAGCCGTCCATGAACGGCCAAGAGGGCCTCAGAGACCTGGCGATCGTCCTTGGCGCATACGAGTCCGCCGAACGGGGTACGCAGGTAACAATCTCCGACCCGGTCTGAGGCCTGGTCGGACCAGTATGTCTGGAAAAAGCAATTGATGGGAGTGCGAATTGATCGTCGTCCAGTGTGAGTTTGATGAAACGGTGACAGCGGTAGACCTCGGATTAGGGTTGCGGGAGGCCTTTGCCCCCGACGGTTGGACCGCCATGGAAGAAGACTTCTTGGCCGGCCGCTGCAGCCCTGAAGAAAACATCACTAAGCAGTTCAAGCTGATCAAGGCTTCCAAGCAGGAAATTGAAGACTTCGTCCTCGGTAATGTCGTGCTACGGCCGGAATTCGGCGAGTTCGTCGACTACTGCCGGGGCGTTGGGCTGAAGCTCGTAATAGTCAGCAGCGGGCTAGACATCTACATAGACATGATACTGGGACTCCTCGAGCTGGAAGACCTCGACGTTCATTCGGGGAAAGTGACCATTGGGTCCGACGGCATGGATGTAGTGTATTCGAATCCTGATGGAGATCGAATCGAGAGCGGGCTAAAAGAAGCGTATGTCAAACACTACAAGGAGGCCGGACATACCGTGGTCTATGTCGGTCAGGGACTGTCGGACATCGCGCCTGCGGAAGTGGCCGACTACGTGATCGCGAGGTCTTCCCTGGCGGAGCATCTCACCGAACAGGGCATCTCATATGACAAATTCGACACCTTTCAGGACGTTGGCAAGTGCCTCGAGGAGATTCGCCAAAAGGTAGCCGACGGGGAGAAGTAAGCTGCCGCCAGAATATTCCCTAGCGCCTGGAATTACCGCGGAATAACCTCAAGAACCTGTCCTCGAAATGGTCGAACAATCCCCAGCGGTCAAGCTCCCCCTTTAGGATTTCAGGGTTGCCGGAGCCGTGCTCGACCTCTCTGAACATCTTCTCGATCTGGTTAGTCGCGGCCGCGGGCACGCCGCCATAGGCCGGCTGCGGCGTGAGAAGCCCCCTGGACTGAAATTCCTGCACGTTATGACCTATCGACGAGGATGTGTACTCGTAGATGAATTTTAGCAGCGCGATGTCCCAGAACTCGTCCACTCCCACCATCACCACTGAGAGGTCCTCTTCGCGGCGCTCCAGGTCCGCGCCGATCCGCCTGGCGATCTCGGCGGGGGCGCCGCTTACGATCTCCATCTTGTCCGCTTCGTTTCGGTACTGGTAAAGGACTCCCGGGCTTTTCGGTCCATATTCCTGTGCGAGGAAATTCAGATACTCGTAAGCCTCGTCGCTGAATCCCTGCAGATGCAAGGCGTACTCGGGCGTCACGACGGCGGGGCGCTCCGCGATCACCTTTCCGGTGCGGACCACACCCTCCTGCTTCGAGGCATCGGGCTCCTGGTAAATAGGGTCCGTTACGACGTAGTAAGAAACGTTTGTGGAGCCGAAAGTGGCAAGCCGCTGCTTTGGAAAACGCACTACCCAGGTGCGCTCCAGTGCCTTAATCCAGTCTCTTTCGAAGTCCATAGGCCATCCCAGCTATCTCCCCACATGAATCCGACGGCCATCTCCATTCCGTCATCGTACTAGAGATGCTAGTGATGATGATGTGCCGATGTCAAGGGACTGTCTCCGTAAGGACCCCGTTAGCAGACACGTTACGGCGAAGAATTATCATGGATAGTACGCATGATAATTTGAATTGAGGCGAAAAGGTATGCCGCCGCACGACAGAGCAGCTTTTTGACAGGGTTTACCTACTGACAGACGTAAATCGAAACGGAAATCCCTTCTCCCCTGCCGGTGCATGCTGCTGCAGGTGAAGTGAACACCAGAAACCAGGTCATGGATACCACACGCGTCCTCGTAGTAGACAACAAAACCCTGACCAGGCGAGGTCTATCGCTGCTGATCGAACAGCAGGAGGACATGAAGGTCGTCGGTGAGTTCGACTGCAGCCCGGACGTTCGGGAAAAGGTATGCGAGGCGGGGCCGCACGTCATACTGATCGACATCGATTCGTCAGACCCTCGCGTATTCGACGTGATCAATGTCCTTTCGGACTGCTCCGCAAAGACCTATGTGTTGGCCCTGTCT
>JADFQF010000083.1 GCA_022561955.1 Chloroflexota bacterium
GTTCCGTTGAATCGACGTTGCTTGCCGACGCCGTGCAGCGCAGGCCAGACAGCAAGCCTGCGCCAGACTTCGAGCGCCCCGCCAAAGCGAGGACGGTCCTGACCAGGGTACGGGAGAAGCTGGTCCGAAAGCCGAAGACTTCCAAGCCCAAGGCCTCGACCGCAGACCAACAGGTCCCGCAAGAAGCAGCAGCGTCTGCGGAGATTGACAAAAAGCCTACGGAAGCCGCAGGCGAGAAGAGCGCGTCGACCGTGAGGCGCACGCTTGACGCCGGCTCGACGATGCCCTCTTCCATGAGCGGCTCCCCGGCCGGAGAACAAGATATTTCGAGCGACAAGGTGGACGGCGCTCAGTCGGGCCTGCTCTCGCAGCCGATGATGGAGCACAGGGCTGACAGGCAAGAGCCCCTTCGCCGCAGCTCGAAGGACACGGGCGCGGACGAAAACGCTCCCGGCGGCAAACAGTCGGCCCGAGTCGAGAGGTCGGAGGCACCCCCCCGCAGCCTGGGAGAGGTATTTCATAAATCCGAAGACGCTACCCCGACGGCGCAAGACCGCAGGCCAGGTGACGGAGGGCGATCTCTTATTTCCCAGGCCGCTCGCGGGATAATGCTCGGAGCGCAGCGCCTCGTCTTCAGGTCCGCTCCCTCTACCTCGGCAGAGACACCGGCGTTGGCGGGCGGTCAGGCAAAGGCATCTCCGCCAAAGAAGCGTGCCACGCCTCCCGACGCCAGCCAAAGGGAGACCGACGCTCCCCGCGAAACGATGCCGGCTTCAGTGCTTCAACGCGCTGAAGGAACGGCGCCTACACGGAAAGGAATCGTCCACAGAAGGCAAGCGGACAATGCCCCAACCGACGGCGTTGTCGACCGTGCGATTGCAGCCAGGTCACAGACTCGACCCATTGGCTCGACCGGGGCGGACGCGCTCTCCTCTGCGACGGGAGCGATCAGCAGTTTCCAGGCCTTGAAAAGCATCGTCTCCCGGAAGGCAGCTATAGAACCAGGCAGTTCAGTGTCGGCGGAAGAACCCGCAGACCCACGAGCTCCCACTTCGGCAAAAGAGCGCAGCAATGTTCGTTCCGCGCGGGAGCTGCTCCATCGAAAGACAGCCGATAGTCCTGCGGAATCAGTCAGCCAAGGTGAGGCGCTCGGTCAGGCGACTCTGAGTTCGCGGTTGGTGCGATCCTCTGAGCGGGGCGACGTGAAATCCGAGGATGGGGCCGACGTGCTTCGCTCCGACGGTGACGGCAAGTCTGGGCAACCTACAGCCAGGCCCCGAAATTCGTTAAACCACACGCCGCAGGCCCAGCGAAGAACACAGCCTGCCTCGACGAACGCACCATTGCAGCGCGCGACGGCAGACACGACAACGTTGATGAGCAAGATAGGCCGGAGTCCCAACGGCTCCGGGCCCGATGAGACTCTAACGGAATCGGAGACTGGGCGAAATGAAGCCGCGGCGAAAGGACTTGGCAGAAAGCTCGGGGCGATGGTCCATAAGCGGGAGTCGCACGGCCTGGTCCGTGAAGACGCGCCGCACGTCGGCCCCGCACGACCCTCCAAGGCATCCCGAGCCGCCGACACCAACGCACCCGCCGTACAGAGGACTTCGACGGCCAAAGCGCCGGCGTCTTTTCAGGGCAGAGCGGTCCACCGTACACCAATGGTCGGCGTATCAGCGACGACTCAGAACGGGGCCATCTCGCGGGTGGTTGAGCAACCGGACCAGACGACGGCGGCAGAGCTCGACGAAACGGAAGAGCCGCTCTATAAGAAATTCACACCGAAGGATATCGAATTCCTTAGCTCAAAGATGTTCACGTACATCAAGCGCAGACTCAGCGACGATCGTGAGAGGCACGGGCGGCCCGGCTTTTCCATGTGGTCGTAGGGAAGGAATTTTTAAATGGTAACTCAGCCACCGAGTGGGGAGCTGGCAAAGGCAACAATAACGAATCTCGACGACCCCGGCGCTAAGGCGATCGAGGTCTTGTTCAACCCGACCGAGTACTCCGTGAGCAAGTCCAACACGTGGCAGCAGGTGAAGGTCGTGGGCTCCAACGTTCCTCGGCTCGAATTTACCTCGGGCGGCGCCACGAGCCTGAGCATGAACCTCATGTTCGATACCTACGAGAGCGGCGAAGACGTCCGCGATTACACGGGCAAAATCTACGATCTGACCAAGATAGAACCCAAGACCGTGGACAAGACCTCCGGCGTGGGGCGTCCACCCAAATGCATGTTCAGCTGGGGGAAGACCTTCAATTTTCCCGCCGTGATAAAGAGCGTGAGCGTTCAATACACGTTGTTCAAGTCCGACGGCACTCCCGTTCGCGCCAAGATGAGCCTGAGCCTCGAGGAGTGCGAGGACGATACGAAGAAGGCGGCACAGAACCCGACATCTCAAGGGACCATGGGCGAGACCGTCTACGTCGTAAAACCGGGCGACACCATAGATTGGATCGCTCATGAAGAGCTTGGAGATTCGGCTCTATGGCGGCACATAGCCGACGACAACAATTTGGACAATCCCATGAACCTGCGACCGGGACAGGTCCTGGGCATCAGCATACCGTAAGGACGAGGGAGAATATGACCACTGAAATCGCCGCATCAATTTTGGAAGTTAAGGTCGGCGGCTCGCTGTTGCAGCAAGCGCTGAGAGACTCGTTGAACGATACCGAGATCCAAAACGACCTCTATCTGCCCGACGTAGCAACAATGCGCTTTCACTTGAGCTCTCTAAGCAGACTCGGTTTGGACAATGATGTCGAGGCCGTGAGTGAAGCTTTTCCTATTGGCAAGGAAGTAGAGATCTCAGAGAGGAAATTGGGTGAGAGCGAGAGTAACGTCTTATTCGAGGGCGAGGTCACGTCTTTCTCCTTAGACTTCAAGTCCATGATGGACGAGAGCCCGATGACCGTCGTCGTGCAGGCCCATGACAAGTCTCATCGAATGCACCGCGCAAAGAAGACCAAGACGTATCTCAACAAGAAGGCCTCCGATATCGCGAACGAAATAGCCCGTGAGCATGGCCTGACTCCGAAGGTCGACAGCACGAGCCAGGTCTACGAGCACCTCTTCCAGGCCAACATAACGGACTCGCAGTTTCTAAAACAGCTGGGCGACCGGGAAAACTGTGAGGTATATGTCAGCCAGGGAGAGCTACATTTCAAGAAACACCCCTCTACACCGGTTAGCGCCGGGGAGTTGAAATGGGGGAAAGAGCTGATGCAGTTCCGGGTGAAGTCCACCACGGCTTTTCAGATATCAGAGGTAGAGGTCGGGGGCTGGGACGTAATGAAGAAGGCGCCCATCACGGGAAGCGCGAAGTCTTCCAAGGTCCCCTACAAGATAGGAGAGGGCAAATCGGGTCCCGATATATCCAAGGCGGCCTTCGGCAATTCAATGGTGAAGATAGTTGACGTTCCCGTCGCCACCCAGGGCGAGGCGGACACGCTGGCCAAGTCGCTGGCGGAACAGGGCGCGAGAGACCACCTCTACGCCGAAGGAGTTGTCGCCGAGGGAATGGGCCAGATATTGCCGGGCAAGTCAGTGGACATTAAGGGGGTCGGCAGTACCTTCGACGGAAAGTACTTCATCACATCCACAACACACCGGTTCTCAGGAGACGAAGGCTACACGACGGCGTTCGAGGCAGGCAGCCGCCGACCCGGCACGCTTCTGGAGGCCGCGGGGGGCGGGGGTCAGTCAACATCTGTCGTCCACGGCTTTAACGGCGTTGTAGTGGGCCTCGTGACCAACAACAACGACAGCGAGAAGAAGCTCGGCAGGGTCAAGGTGAAGTTCCCCTGGTTGGATGACAATCAGGAGAGCCACTGGGCCCGCATCGCCACTCCCGACGCCGGTCCCGGAAGAGGGATGATGTGGATCCCGGAAGTGAATGATGAGGTCCTCATCGCCTTCGAGCACGGCGACATCAACAGGCCGTACGTCCTGGGAGGGTTGTGGAACGGGAAGGATGAGATGCCGGTCCCGCTGAGCGATGCCGTCGGAAGCGACGGCAAGGTGAATCAACGAATCATCAAGTCCCGGTCGGGCCACGTCATCATAATGGACGATACCCAGGGCAAGGAGTCCATCACGATACGCGACAAGACCGAGAAGAATGAGATCGTCATCGATTCCGCTAAAAACACCATATCCCTCAGGGTCGACGACGCGATTAGCGTGGAGGCTAAGGGCAAGATCACGTTCAAATCTTCGATGGACGACTTCATCATCGAATGTAAGAACTTCAAGGTGAACGCGCAGCAGAACAGCGAGATAAAGGCGAACGCCAAGATTCTGGTGCAGTCCTCCGGGCAGCTCGAGATGAAGGGCATGCAGGCCACCCTGGAGGGCACGGTGAAGGCCGAGGTCAAGGGCGCGATGGTCGGTGTCGTCGGACAGACTCTGACCGAGATCAAGGGCATGATAGTCAAGATTAATTAGCACCGTTCGATATGTTTACGGACTGCCGCAATGCAGAAGAAGGAAGACGAAAGATATGAACTCGCCGGATAGAAGCAGAAACTTCCTGGGTCAGGGATGGACGTACCCTCTGGGCGTGGACGGGACCGGCGGCATAGCGATGTCCAGGGGCGAGAACGACATCGAGAACTCCATTCTCGCAATTCTGGGCACGGCCAAGGGCGAGCGCGTGATGCGTCCGGACTTTGGCTCATCCATCCACGATTTTATCTTCGCGCCGAACAACGCGACGACACACGGGCTTCTCAGCTACCACGTCCGCGACGCCCTGGGATTCTGGGAGCCTCGAATCGAGGTGACGGACGTAGATGTGGCGGCGGACGAGCTGAATCCGAGCCGCGTGCTTATCAACATCGGCTACACAGTCATTACCACCAACGACAATCGAAACCTGGTCTATCCCTACTACCTGATTCCCCTGGAGGAATAAGTCATGGTACTACCAGTCCCAAACCTGGACGACCGTACGTTCCAGGACATCGTGAACGAGGCCCGTCGGAGGATCCCGCTCTACTGCCCGGAGTGGACGGACCACAATCTCAGTGACCCCGGCATTACGCTGATCGAGCTCTTCGCATGGATGACCGAGATGATCATCTACAGGATGAACAAGGTGCCGGACAAGAACTACGTCAAGTTCCTGGAGCTGATAGGCGTGGAGCTCGCGCCCGCGGCCTCCGCATCCACGGAGGTAAGCTTCCTGCTTTCGGCCTCACAGCCCATTGCAGTCACCATACCCCAGGGGACCGAGGTCTCCACCGTCCGTACCGAGACCGAGGACGCCATCGAGTTCACGACCCTGGAGGATGTGCGAGTCGAGCCCGCGGACCTACAATACCTCCTGATCAGCGACGACGGCTCGGAGTTCGACGACCGACTCCCCGTACTACGGGACTGGGAGGGCATGGTGGGCATGCCGGGAGAGCAGGGCCGCAGAATCAACCTCTTTGCCGATGCGCCCTTTCCGGGCAACGCCTTTTACCTCGGCTTCGGCAATAGCCTTCAGCGCGCCATAATGTCCGTCTCGCTGGGCTGCTCGGAGCGTGCGGCGCCGGGGATAGTGCCCACGAATCCGCCTTTGCGCTGGGAATATTGGAACTCCGAGACGCAAGACTGGGCCGAATTTCAGAAGAGTCGAGATGCCGAGGCATGGCTCGAAGAGGACGGCACGCGAGGGCTGAATGCCCCGGGCAACGTTGTGTTGCACCTGCCGGGAAAGGCCGGTACATCCGTCATCGGACTCAGGGAGGCGAACTGGATCAGATGCGTGGTCGTTCAGGGAACGGCGGAGACTGGGTCCTACGAGGCGTCGCCACAGATCGGCACTGCGTCGGCCACGAATCTTGGTGGCGTCGCCCTGGCCGCCAACACTACTTCGTTCGAACACGAGGTGCTGGGCACCGGCGACGGCTCGTCCGGGCAGATCTTCACCGTGGGCCAGCTGCCGGCACTGCCCTTGGGACCCGAAGAGACCGTAGAGGTGGAGCTGGAGGACGGGTCGGGCTGGGACCTGTGGGAGCAGGTCTCCGATTTCGCGGCCTCGAGCCACGAAGACAAACATTTCACATTCGACGCCGTATCGGGCGAGGTAAGATTCGGTCCCGTGATAAGGACACCCAGCGGCGAGGAGAGGCAGTACGGCGCGGTTCCCCCGGCGGGCATGTCCATCGGACTCACGTCATACAGGTTCGGCGGCGGACCCAACGGCAACGTGGGCCCGGATACACTGACCGCCCTGAAATCCTCGATACCCTACGTCGCTTCCGTCACGAATAGACGGGTGGCCAGCGGCGGAGTAGACCCCGAGGGCATCGAGTACGCCAAGATGCGAGGGCCCCAGACCTTGCGTACCGGAAACCGCGCTGTCACCGAAGAGGACTTCGAGCACCTCGCCAGGGAGGCGTCGCCCTCGGTGGTCAGGGCCAGATGCATACAGCCGAGGGAGGTAGGCACCGAAGGCGACCCGCTTCCAG
>JADFQF010000084.1 GCA_022561955.1 Chloroflexota bacterium
GATGGGCGGTCTCAGTGACCGGTTCGGACGGGCCCGGATGCTGCGTTATGGGCTCGCGGTGTTCGCCCTTTCTTCGGTGGGCGCGGCGCTGGCCCAATCTCCGGCGCAGCTGATCGGGGCCCGGGCGATCATGGGCGTGGGCGGAGCGATGATGATGCCGGCGACCCTCGCCATCATCGTGAACGTGTTCGAAAAGGAAGAGACGCCGAAAGCGATCGCGATATGGGCGATGATGGCGGGGATCGGCGTCGCGCTTGGACCGATCGTTGGAGGGGTGCTGCTCAAGTACTTTTACTGGGGGTCGGTGTTCCTGGTGAACGTGCCGATTGCCGGGATTGCGATCATAGCAAGCCTATTCCTCGTGCCGGACAGCCGAGACCCTGAGAGCAGGCCACTCGACATTCCAGGCGCACTTCTATCGATGGGAGCGGTCGGTGCTCTGATGCTCGCCATCATCGAGGGTCCTCAGTGGGGGGCCGCGTCCCCGCAGCTCGCGATTACGGTAGCCACGGCGGTCGTCCTGGGCTTGGGCTTCGTCCTGCGAGAGAGGCAAGCCGCATACCCCTTGCTGGACCTCGCTCTGTTCCGGCTGCCGCGTTTTTCGACCGGAGCAGCCGCTGTAAGTCTAGCGTTCTTCTCGATGGTCGGCTTCATTTTCGGCTTCACGCAGTACCTCCAGTTCGTTCAGGGACACACTCCGCTGGCAGCGGGAATTCGATTCCTGCCGATGGCGGGAGGCTTCATGTTCGGCGCCATAGCCAGTGAGGAGTTGGTGCGCCGCTTCGGCACCACCAGAGTCGTGGTAACTGGGCTGGTTATCATGACCGCTGCGATGCCGCTTGTACTCCTCTGGGAGACGGACACTTCCTACCTGGTGGTCGGCCCTATTGGGGCCATGATCGCGCTGGGCATAGGTTTGGTTTTCGCTCCGGCAGCCGAAGCGGTCATGGGAGCGGTTGACGCGGCGAAGGCGGGAGTTGGGTCAGCCATGAACGACGTGACCCAGATGCTGGCAGGCGCGTTGAGTATCGGCGTGGTCGGGTCCGTGATGTATGCAATTTATGCCGCAAGGCTCGGGAACGCTGCGGCATCGCTGCCCGCCGAAGCGCGAGAGGTAGTACGAGATTCAATCGGGGCGGCAATTCAGCTGGCGGCGTCGTTGCCGCCGGCGGAAGCGCTCGCCCTATCCGCCGCTGCGAAGTCGGCATTCACGGATGCCCTGGGTCTGGCCGTGCTGATTGGCGCCGTGCTCTCGCTCGTTGGGGTGCTGATCGTTGCCAGGTTCATGCCGGCGCGCGACGCTGATGTGAGTGAGGATGACGATAGCAGTCTGCGAGAGCTAGAGCTGGAAGGAGCGCCTGTTCCCACTCACGAACCTGCCGGCGCAGGAGATGACGATTAACACTTCGATCCATCAGCCTCCTGGCGAACTCGATTTCAGCAATCCGCCCGATAAAGAAATGGAAGGCATGGCACTAATATGGCGACGGACCAAATTGAAGTAAGCATCACGAAGGAACGAAAGATGGCCACTCTGACCCTGGAAGCTCACACGAACTCAAAAGATGCCCCCGAAGAGCTGATGATTGACGTTCGGAACCTGGTCAAGCGCTTCGCCGTAGGCGAGGGCGAGGTGACGGTCCTCAAGAACATCTCATTCCAGGTAAAGCGGGGCGAATTCCTGTCCATAGTCGGTCCATCCGGCAGTGGCAAGTCTACGCTGATAAACATGTTCACGGGCATCGACAGGCCCAGCGAGGGCGAGATCGAGGTCGGCGGGACAAAGATCGACGAGATGAATGAGGGCCAGCTGGCGCAGTGGAGGGGCCAGAACCTCGGCCTCGTCTTCCAGTTTTTCCAGCTGCTTCCCGCGCTGAGCCTCGTGGACAATGTCGTACTTCCCATGGACTTCGCAAACAAGTTCGAGCGGAAAGAGCGTAGAGAACGCGCCAACGAACTCCTCAACACGGTCGGCCTGGCTGAGCACGCTCACAAGCTTCCCGGCATGGTGAGCGGGGGCCAGCAACAGCGGGCGGCTATCGCGAGGGCCCTGGCAAACGACCCTCCGCTGATAGTGGGAGACGAGCCCACCGGCAACCTGGACTCGGCCTCCAGCGAGCTGATGGTGGAGCTCTTCTTCAAGCTGGTTGAGGAGGGGAAGACACTGATCATGGTGACCCACGACCAGGCTATCGCCCGCAGAACTCCGAGAATGATAGAGATAGCGGACGGTCAAATCATAAGAGATGAAGACATAAAGCGCATCACCCTATAGGACCTACTGCAATGATCACCAACCAGCTAAATATTAGCGTCATCTGGAAAAAGGTCTGGCGAGATGTCTCGGCCCGTAAAGGCCGTACCGTGCAGGTCGTCCTCAGCATCGGCGTGGGCATATTCGCCATAGGGCTGACGATGGGTCTGCTCGACATCATGGAGGACCGCATGGGCGCAAACTGGCGGTCCGCAAATCCCAGCCACATCAATATTGGCGGAGGCCTCGGAGCCCTCGAGGGAGGGCCAGTAGGATCGGGCGTAACCAATGACACTATTAGGGCGATAGGCAACATGCCCGGTATAGAGGGGGCGGAGGGGAAGGCCGCTCTCCGCCTTCGCTGGAAGATGCGTCTCGAGGACGCCTGGGAGCCGGTCAGACTAATCGCCCGCGATGACTACGACCACCAGACATACGACAAGGTGAAACTGGAGGCAGGCAGCTGGCCGGTAAGCGGCGGTGTCGCAGTGGAGCGCGGCACCACCAAGAAATTCAAGGTCTCGTTGGATTCGACCGTGTATTTCGAGGTAGACGAACGTCCCAGGGCATTTCGGGTAGTCGGGCAGGTATATGACGTCTGGGCGGAGCCGATGGTGTTTGGGGCCGATGCCGCCTTTTTCGTAACCCGCCGCGATATAGCGAAGCTTGGCGGACCGTCCGGCTTCAACCAAATAGTGGCGAATTTGCCCGTTTACGATGAGGATACCGCCAAGGAGCGGGCGCTCGACATCACGGACCGCCTCGACGTCCTGAACATCAGACACGGCACGCCTGACACATACGATCCAGAGGTGCACTTCGTACAGGACCTCGTGAACGGCATCTTCATACTACTGGTCGTCATGTCTTTTCTGACCCTAGGCCTGAGCCTGTTCCTCGTCGTGAACACCATCACGGCCATCGTGACCGAGCAGGTGCCGCAGATCGGAGTAATGAAGGCTATAGGCGCGTCTTCGCTGGAGATATTTCGAATATATCTGAGCAACATAGCGGTGTATGTCGTGATCGCGCTGGCTATCGCCATACCTCTGGGAGTGCTCGGCGCGTATCAGTTTTCCGCCATAATGCTGGGTCTCTTCAACATGGAGGCCGTCGACTTTAAGTTTCCATTGACGGCTGTCCTGGTACAGCTCTCGCTTGGGCTGCTTGCGCCCATGATCGCCGCACTCTGGCCGGTGACGGCGGCGGCTCGGACGACGGTCCGCGATGCCATCAGCGGCTACGGCCTTGCCATAAACACGGGCCTGATCGACCGAGTGCTTTCGAACCTCGAGAGGCTTCCGCCCCTGGTTGTGATGACGATTAGCAACGTTTTTCGCAACAAGGGACGCCTCGCCATGACCCTCATCGCACTGGTCTTCTCAGGCGCGATATTCATGATGGTCATGACCGTTCAGGCCTCGATGATCGGATTTTTTGACGATTTCCAGGAGACCTACCGGTTCGACATCCTGATCGGCTTTGAGAAGCCCCAGCGCGTCGATTCCATAGAGACTCTCGTAGGTAACTTGCCGGGTATTACCTACGCCGAGATGCTGGAGTTCAGCGGTGCTGCCATCCGAAGGATAGACGACGAAGATGAATTAGACGAGGAGTCGCTAACACTGATCGGCGTATCAAGGGAGGGAGATGCCTACGGCCAGGTTGTGACCGCGGGAAGGTATCTGCTCCCGGAGGACGAAAGGGCCGTGGTCCTTAACGAGCACCTCGCCGACGAGCTTGGCGTCAGCGTGGGCGAAAACGTTGTCATAGAGATAAACGGCGAAGACAAAGAATGGTCTGTTGTCGGCCTGCTGTTGGACGGTAACGATGACCAGACGGCTTCGGTTGTTTGGCTCGACGTACTCCTCAGGGAAAAGGGCAGCGTCGGGCGGGGCAGCACACTATTCGTCGGCGCCGAAAATCAGGAAGAGGCCCATCTCGTCATGTTCTCCCGTGAGCTTAGGGAATGGCTGAACGAACAGGGTAAGGACGTAGGATTCTCCCTTACCTCGAAAAGGTTCACCGAGCAGAACTCGGGCGGCCTGGACATTATCATCTATCTTCTGCTTGTCATATCCGTGCTGATCGCTGTTGTCGGAAGCGTCGGCCTGTCGGGCGCGTTGTCGATCAGCGCCCTCGAACGGCAGAGAGAGGTTGGCGTGATGCGGGCGATCGGCGCATCCGGACGTGCCGTCAGCGGCATATTCATCGGCGAGGGATTGATGATCGGGTTCATTAGCTGGCTTATCGCACTGCCGCTAAGCATTCCCCTGGGCATCCTGTTCAGCAAGCAGATCGCCGATACCATGGACTTCCAATTCGGCTACACGTATTCGCCGCTCGGGGCCGTCATCTGGCTAGGAGTTGTCCTCATACTTTCCATAATTTCCAGCGGCTTGCCCGCCTGGCGGGCTTCGCGAATAAGCGTTCGAGAAGTACTTTCCTACGAGTAGCCCGGGCAGCGTAAGAGCCCAGCCGTAGTCGACACCCGTCGTATTGAATGTTAAAGGAGACGAACATTGAAGAAGATAATCGCAGGAATCACCGGGTCGGTTGTCGTCGCCGCAGCTATCCTCTTTCTGTTACTTGGAAGAGGGGGCGACGTTGAAATCGACGAGGAACAATTGACCCTATCCGCGGCCACAAAGACCTCTGTGGAGGCCGACGCAGTCGTGCTGCCTCTGTTGAACGCCGAGCTCAGCTCTCAAAGGGATGGGATTGTGGCTGAGATCCTCGCGGCCGAGAACGATCAGATGCAAAAAGGCCAGGTGATCGTCTGGCTCGTGAGAGATAACGAGATTGCAACCGTCAAGAGGGCGGAGACGCAGCTGGCGGTCGCCAAGGCGTCTCTGGCCAAGCTCATGGCGGTCCACGAAATGGCCAGGACCGATGATGCTGAAAATCGCGCCGTGCAGCTTGCGTCGGCGAAGATCGCCCTTAGGGACGCCCAGGAACAGCTCCAGCACGTATCAGGTGTGAATGTCAGTGTTGGCGCGGCGGTTACGCCGGAAGGCGCCATCTTGGAGGCCGCCAGGGCCGTGTCTATAGCCGACGCTGAGGAAAGCGTCAAAGAAGCACAAGTGGCACTGCTCGCGGCGCTCGGACAGGCCGCCACTGACGAGATCCCAGGGACGCCCGAAAGTACAGCCAACAAGGCCGCCCGCGACATGGCGCTGAGTTCAAGCCGAGTCGCGGTCCTCGAAGCTAAGGAAGCCCTGGAGGAGGCGAAGGACGTTAAGGAGATTCTGCGTGACGCCTCGGACGCCCTGACCTCGCGACAACGAGACCTCATCAATTCCAGGGCGGAGCTTAACGCTGCGAGGCTGGGGCGAGACCTGAATTTAAGGGCCGCTCAGAACGCCTTCGATGACGCAAAAGAGGGCCTTCAGCACGTGTATAAGCTCTGGCTGGGCATCGAGCTGACCGTAGAAGAGCTGAGACAAGGGCCGGATTCCCTTTTCGCCGACTGGGGCCTGGACCTGGAGTTCGTATTCGATAGGCGGAATCTTACATATACCAACGGTATTGCACCCGACGACCCAGACACGAGATGGAACGAGCTCACGGTGTTCGCATGGCTGTATCTGCATCCCAACGCGGGGTCGTTCGACGCGGTCTGCGACGGTAAGCTCAATCAGGCGTCAAGCCGCACCTGCATAAAGAGGGATATCGAAGATACTTGGGACCTCTTCCAGGATGCAAGGGATATTCTCAATACCGAGGCCGTCGAAGGCCCATCAAGAGTGGCGGCGTCTGAGAACGCGATCGTCGAGGCCGAGCAGGCGCTTCAGGACGCAGAAGATGACCTGGAGCGGCTGATCGGCGAGCGCACGGCTCTGGACGTTTCCATCGCCCAGGCCAAGCTTTCAGCGGCGCAGGCGGAGCTGGACGACCTGGTGCAGTTCCCCGACCCGATCGATGTTGCCGCAAATGAGGCGGCCCTCGGAGCCGCACAGGCGAAGCTCGACGACCTCCTCGATTGGCCGGACCCCCTGAAGGTGGCCCTGGCCGGAGGAGAGCTGGAGAGAGCGGGGCTAATAGTGCAGAGGCTACAAAAGGACAGGGACCCGGCCGACGTCGCACGCGAAGAGGCCGAGCTGGCGGAAGCCCAGGCACTGGTCGCCACGGCCGAGTCCGATCTTGTATTGGCCCGACTAGCACTGGATGACATGGCGATCAAAGCCCCATTCGCCGGCGCAGTCGCCTCCATAGAGG
Source organism: Chloroflexota bacterium (assembly GCA_022561955.1). The sequence continues at coordinate 6,473 of JADFQF010000084.1, forward strand.
TAGACCTCGGGGAAGAGGTATCCACGGAAACCGTCGCGGTGCGGCTGGCGGAC
>JADFQF010000085.1 GCA_022561955.1 Chloroflexota bacterium
GATCACGGCCTCGGCCACGCGGACCTTCAGATCGCTGTAGCCCCTAGCCTCGGCGAAGTCGGCTTCGACCTCCGCATTGTTCCTGGCCGTTATCACCTTGTATATACCCAGCAGGTTGTTGACCCCGGCCTTCTCCGGGTCGTCCGAAAACCGGATCTCGTTGCCCGAATCGGTGACGGCCCTCTTGAACGACCGCTCTATCTCTTTAGGATCGTCGAGAATGCGTACCGCGTGACCCCGGACATGGGAGAAGCTCTTGGACATCTTCGCGTTAGGGTCATTCAGCCCCATGACGCGGGCTCCCACCTCCGCGATGACCGCCTCGGGTATCACGAAGGTCTCGCCATACAGATGGTTGAAGCGAGCGGCGATGTCCCTGGTCAGCTCTACGTGCTGGCGCTGGTCCTCTCCCACCGGCACCTCGTGCGTGTCGTACAGAAGGATGTCTCCGGCCATGAGCACCGGGTAGTCCAAGAGTCCCGCCGACACACGCTCCTGGTTCGCGGACTTGTCCTTGTACTGGGTCATGCGCTCCAGCCAACCTATGGGAGTTACGCAGTTGAGCAGCCAGCACGCCTCGGCGTGGGCGGGAACGTGGCTCTGTATGAACACGGTGCACTTGTCCGGGCTGAGGCCCGCCGCGAACAACATGGCCGCCAACGACCGCGTCTGCTGTTTGAGCTCCTCGGGGTCCTGGCCCACCGTCAACGCATGAAGGTCGACGATGCAGAAGAAATTGGTCTTCTCGGCCTGCCTCTCGACCCAGCCCTTGATGGCGCCCAGGTAGTTTCCCAACTGGACGTCGCCGGACGGCTGAATGCCGCTGAAGACGCGACGCCCGCTGTCCTTGCCGTGAGTTTCCGGATTGGCCTGCTGTAATTCACTGGTCTGCATCGTCTGATTCCCTCGCCAAGTTGATTAGGTCTTCAACTCCGTGTCGCCAACCGTGCCGCGCTCCGTCATTCAGATAATCTCAGAACACCTTTGCCATGCGGTCACTCGTACTAGCCCTGATCCGTGCATGAAAAAGACAATAAAAAAACCCGCCCTGTAAAGGGACGGGTTATGAATCCGCGGTGCCACCCTTTTTCGCCTTCGAACGTTCGCCAAGACCACGAAACGCACGTCGGCATCTCTGTTTCGGCGCTGGGAGCATGCCGCACTGGCTGCTCTCGACGCCTCGGGCTCTGATAACGGTGCCCACTCCGTCCAAGCCTACGGCCCCGGCAAAAGGGCTTTCGGTTGGCGGCTCCCAGGTCCATTCAATCTCTGCGCTTTGGCGCCGGCTCTCACCTTACCCGGCTCTCTGGGCCTCGCTGGAGACCTACTAATCCTGTTCACGGCCTTTTGCTTTTAAGCTATCTATAAATATAAGGTCGATTCCGAAGAAATGTCAAGTCGACCGATACCCGAAATCCATATTTCCGCAGCCAACGAGGCTTCGAGCAGGTTATTTCTTACTACGCCTTCGCCGGAAGATGATGGCGCCCAGGGCCAGTCCGATAAGAGCGGCGCGTATTAATCTGCGGCGGTCCTCGAAAGAGATGTAGCGAGTGTCGCCCGGCGTCACCTCGATTATGCCGATGGGAGTGACCTCGACTCCGCCTCCGCCTGCACCACCACCGGAGCCGCCGGCCTGCCCATCGTCCGATGAGGAGCCGTTGTCGTCGCTGCCTTCGCCGAAGCCGCCGCCGAACCCGTACCTCACCCTGGCCACGGGTATGATCGTCTTGCCGTCGGCGACAATCGGCTCGCCGTAAACGGACTCTACGCTGGCCGTGGTCTGAAGTCTCTCGGTGATGCCCTTGAAGATATCTTGAAGCGCCATCCCAGCTCCCCTCCGCGGGTTCAATTACCCTCCACCACTAATTAACCTTCGTCGAGTGCGGTCTAGCGAAGTAACGTCACGACTCTGTCCAGAAGGTGATGCGCTACGTCGTACTTGCTCATGAGGGGGAGCTCCTGAACGCCTCCCTCACGGTCCAGCAGAATCACCCTGTTGGTGTCGACAGAAAATCCGCTGTCTTCGGCCGTGATGTTATTGGCCGCGATAAGGTGCAGGTCCTTGCTGAGCAGCTTGCTCTGGGCGTTGGCCAGCAGCTCCTCGCTCTCGGCGGCGAATCCGACCTTCACCAGCCCTTCACGTTTGATCTCGGCCAGTATGTCCGGGTTCTTTATGAGCTCTAGGTTCCACTCATTTGACTTGCCCTTCTTCACCTTCCGGTCCGAGGGCTCTTTGGGCCGCCAATCGGCTACGGCGGCCGCCATTATCAGCGCATCGGCGTCGTCACACTGGCCCAGCAGCACGTCCCGCATCTCCAGCGCGGAGCCTACTCGTATCAGCTCGACGCCGTACGGGTCCGAGAGGGCGGTCGGGGCCGATACCAGGACGGTGCGTGCCCCTCGGTCCCGCGCCGCCTCCGCCAGGGCATATCCCATCTTTCCGGAGGAGTGGTTGGCGATTACCCGTACCGGGTCTATGGGCTCCTGCGTCCCGCCGGCGCTGACGACGACTTTACGTCCAGCTAGATCGCCCTTTCCGCCCAGCGTCATGCTGATGCAACCGAGAAGTTGCTGCGGCTCCAGCAGCCGGCCCTTGCCCATGAGGCCCGACGCCAGCCTACCCTTGGCGGGTCCCGCCATCACGTACCCCCAGGATTCGAGCCTGGCGACGTTCTGCCGCGTCGCCGGGTTTTCGAACATGTTTGCGTCCATGGCCGGAGCGATGATGATCGGCGCCTTCGTGGCGAGAATCGTCGTCGTTATGGGGTCGTCGGAGATGCCGTTGGCGATCCTGGCGATGGTGTTGGCGGTCGCCGGGGCGACGATGAGCACGTCCGACCTCTCGGCGATGGCCACGTGGTTTATGCTCAGCTCGGACTCGGGCTGGAACATGTCTGTAATTACGGGCCGATGCGTGATGCTCCGGAAGCTCAGGGGCGACACAAAGTTCTGCGCGCCCTCGGTCATCAATACGTCCACCAGCGCGCCCGACTGCACGAGCTTGCTGGCGAGATCCACGGCCTTGTAACAGGCTATGCTGCCGGTGACGCCAAGGGCGATATGCTTTCCTTCGAGTGGGCTTGGCATGATGTTCGCTTCACCGCAAGTGCCTTCAGGCGTTCAACTCGTGAACGAGTCTCAGGCCCGTCAGCGTGAGATTGGGGTCTACCGCGTCGAAGACGTCGGACTCCTTCTCTATTATATGGGCCAGTCCGCCGGTACCCACAACCTTCGAGCCACCGCCGAGCTCGTCGTCGAACCTCTTTACCATCCCCTTGATGAGGTCCGCGTAGCCCAATACCAGTCCGGACTGGATTGCGTGAATCGTGTTCTTGCCGATGGCGGTAGGCGGCCCAACGAGCTCGACCCGTCTCAGCTGGGACGTGCTGTGAAACAGGGCGTCGGCGGCTATGGACATGCCGGGGGCAATGGCGCCGCCCAGATACTCGCCGTCTTTCGTCACGGCGTCGAAGACAGTCGCGGTACCGACGTCCACGACGATGCACGGCCCGCCATAGAGCTTCAGGGCCGCCAGCGCGTCGACAATCCTGTCCGCGCCAACGTCCCTGGGATTGTCATAGAGTATCCTGACGCCCGTCTTGACGCCGGCACCGACCACCAGTGGGGAAACGCCGAAATACTCCTCGCAGAGGCCGACGAAGGACAGGGTCAGGGGTGGGACAACACTGCACATGGCCACGGCGTCCACGTCGCGGGCGGAAAGCTTCTTTAGCTGCAGTAGCTGAGAGAGCATCACGCCATACTCGTCCGGCATCTTCGAGGTATCGGTGGACAGTCGCCATGTGGCCCGCAACTGCTCCCCCTCGAAGACACCCACCGTTATATTGGTATTGCCTATATCGAGTGCAAGCAGCATGAGTCAGATATTCACTCGGCGCACGGGCATTATCGAGGAGATCATTTCTTTATGATCTTATTGCCTTCCCTGCGCCACTTGGACCGGAGGTAATTGCTCGCTCCCAGCAGCTTTTCGAGGGAGGGAAACTTTGACACGCTGAGCTTCTCGGCACCCAGAACCTTCGCGGCGTCCGATGCGGCGGCCGGTCCGGTCAGGTTCGACCGCTCTCTGCTGGTCCAAGCCTGATCGATCTCTTTGTCCCATTCGGTCGAACCAGTCGCGACGGCCTGCGCGGCTTCCGGCTGCCTTTCCTCGGCGGGGCTGTGTGAGCCGTTAATCTGGTCCGGCGTGCCCGCAAGCTGAATGATAAGGTCCCCGCCGTCTTTGGGACGGACTATCTTGACCCTTGAGTCGGACTCCAGGTACTGGGCGAACGTCCTGTGGCCCTTCGTCCTGAAATTGAAGCTGGGGTCGATGCGCAGCATCGACTGGTAGAGCTTCGATCCAACGACCTGGCCCCGGTCGTCCGTAGAGGCTTCCACGGCCCTGATGAGAAGGGAAGCGGGCTCAGCCGGCCTGGCCACCGCCGCTGGTGACCTTCTCCTTCTCGCGTTGGTCGATACTGAGGGAGCCGCGTCGTCGAGATAGATATACCTGTCGCAGGACTTTACAAGGGTCGTCGACGTAGCCTCTCGACGTCCCGCGCCAATTATGGTCTTGCCGACCGCCCTCAGCTTGCCGATCAGCGGCACGAAGTCGCTGTCAGACGAGACGATGACGAACGTGTCCACCGGCGAGCCGTAAAGTATGTCGATGGCGTCAATCGCCAGCCTAATGTCGCTGGAGTTCTTTCCGGACCGATTAGAAATGAACTGGTGAATCGGCTCGATTCCGAGCTCCAGGAGCTGGTCCTGCTTGCCGCGCTGCACGGGTACGGACCAGTCCGCATAGGCGCGTTTGATGATGACCCGGCCAACGTCCGAAAGCTGGTCCAGGAGGTATTCGATCGCGCTCATCCCGACGTTTTCATAGTCTATGAGGACCGCTACGTTTGCGTCTGCCAATGGTCTCAGCGGGTTACGAGAAAACCCTTCCCTTTCCAAGATTCTGTGTCTCTTAGCTGAATTATAACATCGGCGACGAAGAACTTCCCTGTCTTGCCGAGGCTATTGTCGTGGGAAATGGAGGCTAATCGGCGACGGGGCCGGAAGTTGCCGCCGTCCTGGGAGTAGCGAATGGGTCCATTACTCCGCTCGTGTCGGTGCGGAGGAGTGGAATAGCGAGCTACGGCGATTTCGAGGTAGCCGGGCATTAATAATCCTTAAAGGTCCGATTCGAGTTCTTCGTCCGGGACTATCTATGCCAAAAATATTCGACGCAATATTGGGACGGCGGACCTGGGCTTACTTGAAGGCGGGGATGACCTCGTCGCACATGAGGCGCAGCGATCGGGAAATCTTGTCCTCGGGTATGAGCTCTCCGGCGTTAAATTCGCACACGAGCGCGCTGAGGCTTAGCCTCTCCTTCATGACTCGTATCTGATCGATCACCATCTCAGGTGTTCCGACGATGGCCTTTTTGCCGATGACGTCTTCTTCCCAGTCGACGGCGGCGAGGTGCTCGCTGCGCTGCCTACGCAGGTCACGCGGGTCCGCGCCGGCCCTCGCGACGGACAGAGCCAGCGCCCCGCCAATCCTGCGGAACTGCTTCATGAAGCTTTCCCGAGACTCGGAAAGCGCTTCCTCTCTCGTCGGAGCGACGTATACCGGCACCCTGAGAGAAATATCGACCTCGCCCTCATGGTCGGAGCTCTCCCACGCACGCTTGTACACGCCCACTTGCTCCGCCACCTGCTCCAATGACAGTGTGCGTACACCGATGAATATCGGGAATCCCATGTTGCCCATCATCTCGAAGGTGTCCGTCGAGGTCGTGGCAACCCGAATAAGCGGATGCGGAGTCTGGAAGGGCTTTGGGATGAGACACACGTCGTCGTAGCTGAAAAATTTGCCCTCGTAGGAGAAGCGCTCGTTTTGCCAGGCCGTCAGGATGATATCGAGGTATTCGTGGAATCGTTCGCGGCTCTCGGCGTAGGGGAAATTGTAGCCCTCGTAGGAGCCCGGCAGGCCGCTGCGGCCGACGCCGAACTCAAATCGACCGTTGCTGACGTGGTCGATCGTGGCGACCTCCTCTGCCGTCCTGAGCGGATTCCCCAGGGGCAGTATGCTGACAGCGGTGCCGATCTTAATGCGCTCGGTGCGGGACGCTATCGCGGATGCCACGCTCAGGGGAGAGGAGAGCACGGACCTCGTTGGATTGAAGTGCGACTCAGAGAGCCAGACGGCGTCGAGCCCCAGACGCTCCGCCTCATCGACGTGGCTGAAACCCTCCCGAAACGAACCGGCGAGGTCTCGCCCCTCCCTGATGTGAAACTCTGCGAAGGAACCAAACTCCATTTGCGCACCCCGATCATTTGCTCAGGGATCCAGTTCGGGAGCTAGCGAGCCTCCATGACGGGACCACCTGGCACGCCAAGCCTATATTCATCTTGGCGAACGGTCAAGAGTCAGGTCTCATATGCCTGACGTCACCGGCAC
>JADFQF010000086.1 GCA_022561955.1 Chloroflexota bacterium
CTTTATCGTGGAGGTCGCGCTTGCCAGATAGCTCAGGGTCGTGAGCTGTTCCAGGCATGCGCCCTCGTCTCCTCCCGCATACTGGCCCGACTCGTTATAGGGGTAAACCGAGTCTATGGACCTGGGGATCACGATGTGGTCGCTCACGCTGACGATGTCGAACCCCATCTCTTCGCCCTTCGTAGCGAGAGTGACCATGTTCTCGGGCGATGAGAGGGGACCTCTCGTGGGGACGCCGAATCCAAATTCCATTTTTATTCCTTTCGCGTATGCGCCGATTGCACACAGACGTTATTCAGCTTAAATTATCAATTAGCTTCTCCAACAGGTCTCCCTGGCTACCGGCTAGATTCAGGTCCGGGTCGTTCAGCTTAATCCAGTAGAAGCGAAAGCTCACCGGAGGACCTCCGTCGCTTCTACAGGACTCCACATGATTCCAATGCGAAGGTGTTTCCCCTGTAAACTCTAGATGATAGACGTACCTCTCATGCAGGGCGCACTTTTGACCTTCCGGTACGTGCCGATACATCCCGACCAGCGACACAACCCTTACGCTGGTCAGGCCGCTCTCTTCGGACACCTCACGGATACTGCCGAGTCCGGCGCTTCGCATTCTTCGATGGTGCCGGCCGGGACCTGCAGCCCGGCCTCTGGAAAATCAACGTGGCGAAAGACAAGGAGTTCGTCACCCCTGACGACATAAGCCAGCGCCTTCTTGACCACGGTAACCACATACAGACTCTGGAAACACACACAGTTCCGCTGGAGAATACAAGTCACACTAAAATGAGGGACCGCAGATGTCAATAGCAGGGCTTCCGCATCCGCCGCAGGTCGTGCCACAACGATGCTAGGATTGTAGGCGATCAGACCCGTATTCCTTTCTCGAGAGGTAAAAGCAATGGACCTTAACCTTGCCGGAAAAGTGGCTCTCGTGACCGGTGGCAGTCGTGGCATCGGGCGCGCGACGGCCCTGACGCTTGCCCAAGAGGGCTGCCGCCTGGCCATATGCGCCAGGGGCGAGGACACGCTCAACGCCACACTCGATGAGCTGAGAGCCGTCACCGGCGATGTCTGGGGAAAGACTACCGACGTCACGAACGCCGACGAGGTAAGCGACTTCGTTTCGGGCGCGGCGTCGGCGCTGGGTGGCGTTGACGCCCTCGTCTGCAACGTAGGCGGCACGGTTGGAGGAGCAACGCTGGAGGCCAGCGACGAGGAGTGGATGGCGACGCTGGACCTCAACCTGCTCCACGCCGTGCGCACCATAAGGGCGGCCCTTCCCTATCTAAAGGAGCGTGAGCAGAGCAGCGTCGTCATAGTCTCTTCCGTGTCGGGCTGGAAGCCGGGGCCGAAGGCGCAATACGGCGCCGCAAAGGCCGCGGAGATTTTCTTAGCCTCCTCGCTGGCATGGGAATTGGCCGAACACAGGATACGCGTGAACACGGTCTGCCCCGGCTCCGTGCTCTTTCCCGGAGGAGGCTGGGCCAACTACCAGCGGGACAACCCCGAGGGCTTTGCAAGGTTTCTCGAGCGGGACCTGCCGGAGGGGCGGCTGGGGACCGACCAGGAGGTCGCGAACGTCATTGCCTTCGTGCTGTCGGACAGGGCCCGGTGGATAAACGGCGCCATGATACCCGTGGACGGCGCGCAGGGTCGCCCAACGGCGCGCTGGTTCGGCGAGGACTGACGACGGGCCGGCTTGCCGCTGCAAACTCTATCCAGAATGAACCATCTTTTGAACGTCTCTCCCGCCTCACGCGGGAGTCCAGAGGTATTCGAATTGTGGAGGAGACAATAAGAACGGACAGGATGAACTCTATCCGTTCAAGGTGTCCGACTCCCTATGATGTATATATTCGGACTCCGCTTCTGCGGACAGCTTGCCGGACCATCCTTCGAGATTGCCTCATAGTCAGTCGGTCCTGTTGACGAAGGCCCTCAGGGCGTCGAAGTACGGCACGCCTCCGACGGCGTAGGTGTCGTTGTGACTCGCACCCCTTATCGCGTAGAAGGCCTTGGGCTCGTTTGCCGCTTCAAACAGCTCTCGCCCCATTTCTATGGGTATCATATCGTCCTGGTCGCCGTGCAACACCATGACGGGCGTGCGCACCTGCCCTATCTTGGCGAGGGCGTCGAATCGGCTCTGCACGACGAGACCCAACGGCACGACCTTCGATACGACAGGGTATACCTTCTGGGCCATGCCTTGAATAGATGTGAACGGCGATTCCAGCACCAGCGCTCGCGGGGGATAGCGCGTCGCAAGCTCGACCGCCACCGCCGCGCCCAGCGAGCGCCCGAAGTAGACGATGCCTTCGTCGGCCTCGAGCCCGGTGCGCGTTTTCGTGTACTCCAGCGCCGCCTCGGCATCCAGATACAGGCCCTGTTCAGACGGCGCGCCCTCGCTGTTGCCGTAGCCGCGATAGTCGAAAAGGAAGACGCTGACTCTCAGCTGCTCACGCATGAGCACCAGGTTTTCGACACGATGCCCGATATTGCCGGCATTGCCGTGAAACCAGATGATGACCCGCTTGCCGTCTCCGGGAACGAACCAGCCGTGCAGCTTTACGCCGTCGGAGGCTGTAAAGGTCACGTCTTCGTAGACGAGCCCGGCGTCGCCCGGCGTGGACATCACCTCTCTATCCGGGAAGAACACGAGCTGTTTATCGAGCAAATTCGTCTGCCTCGCTCCCAGGGCCAACAGCGCGAGCAGGGCCGCAATCAGCAGGCCGGACCGTGAGACGGCCAGTGATCGACGTATCTGAGAGCGGCCGAGTAGCTGCCTTGTGACCCTGTATGGTCTCATCCAAGTCATCTTACCAAGGGTGCTACTCGCAGTACACGGAGTATTCGCCGCCCTAAAGGAAAATCCTCACGCAATCCTCATACCCCCGGGCACTTTGCTCATGCTTTATTCACGTAAGATAAGAGATATTCAGAGTGATTCAGAGTTGGAGCGGGAATCACCCATGAAAATCTGTTCGCCCGATATGAAGCCATCCGGCCTCGAATCAGGGCGCTGAAGGGTGATCACCGTAGTAGGGAGGCAGAACATTGAAGAAATTTCTAGTTCCCTTAGACGGCAGCGAGCTTTCTGAGTGCGTGCTGCCCCTGGTCGCGCACATGGCACGAGGGCTGGGAGCCAGTATCACCTTGCTCTGCGTAATCAACCCCGACACGGTAGACGTTCAGAGCTTAACGGGATTGAAGGGCCTCAACACGGAAATTATCAAGGGCGGCGGGGCGCCGGATACTTTGAGGGCCAGAGGACTGTTCAGCGATGACCTTCCTTCATACCCGCACGCCGATGACATCGTAGTCAGGCCGTACGCTTCCCATCTATTCGATCGCGTACAGGAATCAGTCAAGAAGTGGTTTGCCAAGGAAACCACTCGTCTGGGTATTGAGGACATCGCGACCTCTCGGGTCGAGTTTGGGAAGATCGCGGAAACCATCGTCAAGGTAGCCGAAAGGGAGAGCTTCGATCTAATCGCCATGACCACCCATGGACGAACGCCCCTGGGCCGAACCGTGCGAGGCAGTGTGGTCGGCAAGGTCATCCGCACCAGCAGCGTCCCCGTACTGGCCTTAAAGGCGGACGACGCCCCGGTAAAGATGCCGGAAGACGTAACCATGAGCACGGTGATCGTGCCCCTGGACGGGTCCGAGTTGGCCGAACAGGTGCTTCCCCAAGTAGAGGAGCTGGCTCGAAGCCTGTCTCTGAAGGTGTTGCTGGTCCGTGCGGTCGATATGGGGGCCTTCGCCATGCCGACGAACGGCTACCACTACATCAGCACTATTTCCCGGGACGAGGTCCTGGGCGAGGAGGCCGAGGAGTATCTGGAGGGCGTAGCCGACAGACTCCGCACCAAGGGCCTCGATATCGCATGGCGCGTCGTCTGGGGCAACGCGGCCAGGGCCATCATAGACTTCGTCAGGGAGACCGATGCGGATATGGTCGCAATGGCCACGCACGCGCGGTCCGGCCTGCCTCGCTTCATTATCGGCAGCGTGTCCGATAAAGTTGTCCGGTCTTCCGGAGAGCCGGTGCTCATCGTTCCGCCTCTCCAACAGGCCGCATGAGACGTCGATGTGTCTATAGAGGAACGGCTGTCCTCATCAGCAACGGTCAGTCGATCGGGAGATACGGCCATGAAAGCGGCCGGGCGGGCGTGAAGACGGCGGCGGAGTATTTACCAGACACGACGCCCTCGAGCTTCTGTCCGGTCAGCCCACCTCGGCGCAGCCTTGGACTCCCTCCCCCCGGTGAGCCCAATCGCTAAGACCTGCGCCGCATGTCACAAGGGGCCGCATCCAGCCGCGGCCCCTTGGCTTTTCCCTCACGTAGGGTGCTGACCACTCCTGTTATAATCAGCCTCGCAGACAGAGAAGCGGGGGAGACTCACCATGAGACTAGAGGGCAAAGTGGCCCTGATAAGCGGAGCGGCGGCAGGACTGCGGGGCGAGCTGATGGGCTTCGGCGGCGCGTCTGCCTGGATGTTCCTGCGCGAGGGCGCCAGGGTGATGCTCGGCGACATCAACGAGGAGCTGGGTGAGAGGTCGGCGTCGCAGATGCGCGACGACGGCTACGACGCAAGGTTCGTCAGGCTCGACGTTACCCGGGAGCAGGACTGGATCGATGCCGTCAAGGCGACGGTGGATGCCTTCGGCAAGCTCGATGTCCTGGTAAACAATGCGGGCATCGGGGGGCAGCAGAACGTCGAGGATACGACGGTCGAGATCTGGGACGGCCAGATGAACGTTCACGCCAAGGGCGCCTTTCTGGGCATGAAGCATGCCATACCGGAGATGCGCCGCGCAGGGGGAGGCTCCATCGTGAACATCTCGTCCATCAACGGACTCATCGGCAGCCCGACCTCCACGGCCTACCACGCCGCCAAGGCCGCCGTGCGCCTGCTGACGAAGAACGCCGCCATGCAGTACGCCGGGGAGAGCATCCGCGTGAACTCGGTCCACCCCGGATACGCATTGACGCCGATGACGGAGAGTAGTTTCTCCGTGCAGGAGCATTTCGATTCTCGCGTGGCCATGGTGCCCATGGGCAGGATGTGCTCCGCCGACGAGATCGCCAACGGCATCCTGTACCTGGCGTCGGACGAGTCGTCATTCGTCACGGGCTCGGAGCTAGTCATCGACGGCGGCATGACGGCGCAGTAGGTTTTTCCTCCAATAATCTCAAGATATGTTCTTCGGCATGAATGATACAGGGTCTGTGTCTAGGCTACAGCGGAAAAAGAGATCGTTGATTCGCACGCGCACGCCGCTACGCCGCATGGTCAACCGCTCCGTATACGACAATCCGAATCCGCTATACGACAGCTCCACAAGACGGGCTTTGTCGTAGAATTGAAAAATGATCGTAGACTTCCACACCCACATATTTCCTCCGTGGCTCATCGAGCAGCGAGAGCGATACCTCCAGCGCGACGCCACGTTTGCGGAGCTGTTCGCCGACCCCAAGGCGAAGATGGCGACGGCGGAGGACCTCGTCGAGGCGATGGACGAAGACGGCGTCGATAGGTCCGTCGCCATGGGCATCGGCTGGACCGATCAGGGCGTGGCGCGAGAGGTCAACGACTATATCATCGAGTCGGTCGGGCGCTACCCCGAACGCATCGTCGGCTTCGCGAGCATAAGCCCGGCATGGGGCTCCGCTGCGGTCCACGAGGCCGAGCGCTGCGCCGATAGCGGCCTACGAGGCATCGGCGAGCTCCACCCCGATTCCCAGGGCTACGATATCGGCGACGAGAAGACCATGGCGCCGCTGATGGAGCTGGCGCGTCAGCGCGGGCTGATCGTCACGACGCACTCATCGGAGCCCGTCGGCCACACGTACGCGGGGAAGGGCGAGACCACTCCCGCGAAGCTGTGGAGGTTCGTTCAGAGCTTTCCCGACAACACCATCGTCTGCGCCCATTGGGGCGGGGGCCTGCCCTTCTACGCGCTCATGCCCGAGGTGGCCGAAGGCCTCGCCAACGTCTATTTCGACTCCGCAGCATCGCCGTTCTTGTACAGGCCCGAGGTTTTCGGCTCCGTCAAGGGTCTGGTTGGAGTGGAGCGTATCTTGATGGGAAGCGACTTCCCGCTGCTGAGGGCAAGCCGGCTCGTGACGCAGGTCGAAGAGTCGGGCCTATCGGAGGATGATAAGGCGGCGATACTTGGCGGCAACGCGGAGAAGCTGCTTGCGACCTAATCGGTCTCGCGTCGAGGCACCTGCCCTATGCGATTCGGGCTGGACCGGGCGACTTTCCGGGGCAGATAGGAGCTTCACCCTCTCCGACGAGTCGGAGTCCGAAGATATACAAACCTAAGGAGTCGGACATCCCAGCCTTCTCCTCCGATATAAGTATCGGAGTCCGATGCGTCGGACCATCGAGGGAGAAGGGGGTATCTTTCAACCCCCTTGAATCTGAGCC
>JADFQF010000087.1 GCA_022561955.1 Chloroflexota bacterium
CACATGTCCGGCACTACCCGGAGGCCAGCCCGATCCACGCCCCCACAATACCGCCACCGCCCGATGGCGAAGTGGGTCGCAGCCAGCTATTTGTGCACATCGAGACCGACGAACCCTACGAAGGGCTGGGCATCGGTCAGGCGTCCCCAGGGGTCCGCGAGGTTGTGGAGAGCGGCCTCAAGGACCTGCTCATCGGACAGGACCCTTTCGACATCGAAAGGCTCTGGAACGACATGTTCTGGCAGGTGCGCGGCTACGGCCGAAAGGGCATAGCGTTCTGCGCTATATCCGCGGTGGACATTGGCCTCTGGGACCTGAAGGCCAAGGCGTTCAACGTGCCCCTGTTCAAGCTGCTGGGGCCCTACCGCGACTCCGTCCCCATCTACGGCAGCGGAGGCTGGACGAACTTCAACGAGCAGGAGCTGGTCAAGGAGATGACCGACTACGTTCAGGAGGGGATACCCAGGGTAAAGATGAAGGTCGGCAAGGACTTCGGGCAGTCGGAGAGAGAGGACATCCAGAGACTCGCCGCCGTGCGCAAGGCCGTCGGGGACGACGTCGCGGTCTACATAGACGCCAACAACGGCTACTATGCCAAGCAGGCGATTTACATGGCTAAAGAGTTCGAGCAGTACCAGGTCGGCTGGTTCGAGGAGCCTCTGCTTGCCGACGACATTCGAGGCCTCGCGGAGGTCCGCCACGCCATAAACATTCCAGTGGCGACGGGCGAGCACGAGTACACCAAGTATGGCTTTCGAGACCTCATAGCCGGTGGCGCCGCCGATATAGTGCAGCCCGACGTCGGCCGTGTCGGCGGCATAACGGAGTGGATGAAGGTCGCCCACATGGCGGACGGATTCAACCTGCCCGTCGCGCCTCACGCCGTACAGCTGGTACACCTGCACGTGGCCTGCGCCACGCCGAACCTCAAGGTCGTGGAGTATATGAACACGGCGCTGGCGGGCGACCGCATCTGGTACACGGAGTTTCCGCAGCCGAAGGACGGCATGTGGTCGCCCTTCTACGACAAGCCGGGCCTAGGACTGGAGCTTTCGCCCGAGGCCGTCGAGAGGTGGCGAGTGTAGGGGTAATGCCCACATTTGTTAGCCGGAAAGCCGGTGGAGCAGTTCGAGTCCGCCTTTCTGGCACACCACCTAAACCAAGCATCCATAGGATGTCGAGCCACATCATAAATATTATGGGACATCGGCCCACCCGCGAGTCATCACTCCCACGTTTCCGGGCATAGTTTCGAATTCCCATCTGTCTTCCCTTTTGGGCTGTCGCATGTTGCCCAAGAGAGGCAACTGTCATCTGGCGGGAGGCGTGGTGTTGGCCTGGGTTCCCGAACGCGCAAAAGCGATTAACTATATAGTGAATAGGAAGGCATTGAGTCGGTAGTGACGTAGCGCTATCCGGCAAGCCGCATCAGCGTTATATAAATCACAAAGGCAGGTTCGGAGTAACTAGATGAAATCGGGAAAGCGCACGAGTCCGATGACGTGGCTAATCATTGGAAGTGCTGTAATACTTCTACTGCTATTCCTCATGCCAAGAGGAGGAGGAACGCCAGAGATCGAAATAAGCCAGGTAATGCAGATGGCCCAGTCGGGGCTACTGGAGAAGATCGAGGTGAAGGGAGACGATCTGATCGTCTTCACCATCTCAGGTGAAGTCTTCGCCTCAAGGAAAGAGCCGGGCGTGAGCGTGCTCGAGCTTCTGAACGAACGCGGGCTTGACCCGGGCCTCGGCGGCATACAGGTAGACGTGAAGCCCCATGGGAATTCGTTCCTTGCCCTGCTCCTAACTTTTCTGCCGATAATATTGATAGGTGGGCTGATCTTTTTCATGATGAGGCGCTCCCAGGGCGGCATCAACCAGGCGATGAACATTGGCAAAAGCAAGGCGCGGCAGGTCGCCACAGACGCCCCGTCCGTGACGTTCGACGATGTAGCAGGGGCGGACGAGGCCAAGCAAGAGCTGATAGAGATCGTGGACTTCCTTAAGAATCCCGAAAAGTTCACTCGACTGGGCGCGAAGATCCCCAAGGGCGTGCTCATGATCGGCGCGCCCGGAACGGGCAAGACGCTCATCAGCCGGGCCGTCGCCGGAGAGGCCGGAGTACCCTTCTTTGCCACCAGCGGCAGCGAGTTCGTTGAGATGTTCGTCGGCGTCGGCGCGAGCCGCGTCAGAGACCTGTTTGACCGGGCCAAGCGAAACGCGCCCTCCATCGTGTTCATAGATGAGATCGACGCCGTCGGCAGGCATCGCGGCGCCGGCATCGGGGGCGGCAACGACGAAAGAGAGCAGACGCTGAACCAGATCCTCGTGGAGATGGACGGCTTCGAGGCCAATGCGAACGTGATCGTCATTGCGGCCACGAACAGGCCGGACGTGCTGGACCCCGCGCTGACTCGGCCCGGAAGGTTCGACAGGCGGGTAATGATCGATCTTCCCGACATCAAGGGCAGGCAGGCGATTCTGGAGGTTCACGCCAAGGGCAAGCCCCTCGCCAACGATGTGGACCTGCACACCGTCGCCAAGGAGACCCACGGATTTACCGGGGCTGATCTGGCCAATCTGGTCAACGAGGCGGCGATATTTGCGGCCAGGGTGAGCAAGACCGAGATAGGCATGGCGGAGTTCGAGGAGTCCATCGATCGGGTGATGTCAGGCCCCGCTCGCAAGAGCCGAAAGGTCAGCGCCAAGGAGAAGCAGGTCGTGGCCTATCACGAGGCCGGGCACGCCCTGGTGGCGGCCCAGATTCCGGACACGGACCCTGTTCACAAGGTGACGATCGTTTCCAGGGGCACGTCGGGAGGACACACCAGGCTGTTGCCCGAAGAGGACCGGACACTTTGGACCCGAAGCCAGTTCGAGGCCCAGATCACTGTCATGATGGGCGGGCAGGTCGCGGAGGAGGTGGTCTTCGGCGACGTGACGACCGGCGCATCAAACGACCTTCAGAACGCCACGAACGTCGCTCGGAAGATGGTGACGGAGTACGGCATGAGCGACGAGCTTGGCCCACAGGCGTTCGAAAGCGACCAGGGCCAGGCGTTCCTGGGGAGGTATATCTCCCAAGGACAGAACTACAGCGACGCGATTGCACAAAAGATCGACTCGGAGATCGGCAAGATTCTGAGCGTGGCCAGGAAAAAGGCGAAGGAGACCGTGGAGGCCAACAGAGACAGGCTCAGTCGCCTTGCGGAACGCCTGCTGATTAAAGAGACGTTACAGGGTCCGGAGCTTCAGGACCTGCTCGTGGGTAACCTACCGGGCAACGCGCCTGCGGAGGCGTGAGTGGGGCCCACCGGCTATCTCGACTCTGTACATTCCGATTGCGCCTCAACACGAAGGCGAATAGCTAATGGTCAGTAATCGGCGGACTTTTTCCACGTCGAGTCTGCAGGGTGATGTCCAGAAAGTCCTTGAACGATGAGATAGGTGTTCATGCGGCAGAGCGAAGACACGATAATAAACCCGCTCCCAAGCCTCCCGTCTTTCCGGCGAAAGCCGGAATCCAGAGTACAAAGGCCGGCCTAAGACGTGCGCGCCTTATCCGAGCTCAGATTCCGAGGCATGACAATCAACCGAACCGCCTGGCGAAACCAAGAATGCAGAGGGATCGTGAAGACACCAATTCAACGAACGCGCTCCCAAGCCCCGTCATTCCGTAGGAGACATCCTTAGTGCAAAGTCCAGCTTAGCCGCAAAGAGCTGGAAAATGCTCAGGCTGCTATGACTACGACCCTGGCCAGGCCAAGAAGGTCTCTTTCGAAAGATAATTCGGCTTTGGGGAATGCCTCCCTCGCCAGGTCCAAGACGTCCTCTAGCTGCCGAGGGTCGATCTCGATGAACGCGGAGCCGCCGGCCTTCAGCTTCGCGGGCAGTTGCCGAAGAAGTCGGCGTATCACGTCCAGACCGTCTTCACCGCCGTGGAGCGCCACCGCAGGCTCGCGTTTGACCTCGATCGGGGCCAGGGCCATGTCCTTTGAGGTCAGGTACGGTGGATTAGAGACGACAATATCGACGGGCGAAACGATCGGCTCCAAAAGGTCGCCTCGCTCCAGGCGCACGCGGTCGGCTACTCCGTGCTTCCGGCAGTTTTCCGCCGCTACTTTCAGTGCCTCAGGGTCTACGTCGGTCGCGGTCACGGCGGCGTCGGGCGAGTTGTATGCTATGGCGACCGCTATCGCGCCCGTGCCGGTGCCGACGTCCACGACGGTCAGCGCCTCCCCCGTATGGCGTTTGGCGAGCTGAAGGACCTTCTCCACGAGCAGCTCGGTCTCCTGCCGGGGTATCAGGACGCTGGGATTGACGACGAAGTCCAGTCCGTAGAACTCTCTGTGGCCGGTGATGTAGGCGAGGGGCGTGCCGGACGCTCTCTGCGTGACCAGCTCCAGGACGAGGGTCTCCTGGTCGGTGGTCATGTCCTCGTCGAGAGATGCGAAGAAGGTCTCTCTTTGGTGGCCCATCACATGGCGCAGGAGCACTTCCGCTTCCAGGTTGGGGTTGTCGATGCGCCTGCCGGAGAGCTCATTCGTCGCGCGAACGAGCAGCTCTCTTAGTTTCACAACGCGGCTTGTTCCAGCTTTTCGGCCTGCTCCAACTGAAGCAGGGCCGTAATGAATAGATCGATGTCGCCGTCGAGCACCTGCTCCAGGTTGTAGCTGCTGACGTTTACCCTGTGGTCCGTTACGCGGCTCTGAGGATAGTTGTAGGTACGCACCCGCTCCGACCTGTCGCCGCTGCCTATCTGCGAGCGGCGGTCGGCGGCCTCCGCCTCTTGCTGTTTCTGGATCTCGCGGGCCAGCAGCCTCGACCTGAGCACACCCATGGCCTTTTCCCGGTTCTTCAGCTGCGAACGCTCGTCCTGGCAGGTGGCGGTTATGCCCGTCGGCAGGTGAACGATTCGTACGGCCGTCTCCACCTTCTGAACGTTCTGTCCGCCGTGACCGCCTGCCCTGAATATCTGTATGTCCAGCTCCTCGGGCTTTATATCCACGTCCACCTCCTCGGCCTCGGGAAGGACCGCGACCGTGGCGGCGGAGGTGTGGATACGCCCTCCCGACTCGGTGACCGGGATCCTCTGGACGCGGTGCCCACCACTCTCGTGCTTGAGGAGGCTATAAGCGTTCTGGCCTTTGACCTGGAAAATGATCTCCTTGATGGCGCCGAGACCGGTCTGGTTGGCGTCGATAACGTCGATCTTCCAGTTGTTCCGTTGGGCGTAGCGCGTGTACATTCGGTACAGGTCCGCGGCGAATAGGCCCGCCTCGTCGCCGCCCGTGCCTGCGCGAATCTCCATGATTACGTTCTTGTCGTCATTGGGGTCTTTGGGAATGAGCTCGTGACGCAGGTCCTCTTCCAGCTTTTCCAGCCTCCCATCGAGCTCCACTTGCTCCTCTTTAGCCAGGGCGGCCAGCTCCTGGTCCGACTCGGATCGGACGAGACCGCGTACGTCGTCCAGCTGGCGGGTGATGTCCTTGTATTCAACGGAAAGCCTCACGAGATTACGTAGACCGGCCTGCTCTTTGGCGAGGGTCTGTATTTTCGTGTAATCGGCGGACACTTCGGGGTCCGCGAGCATCCGGTTGATCTCCTCGTAGCGCTCTTCGATCACCGTGAGCTTGCTAAGCATTGTCATATTTTGGTATCGCTCATATTCAACGTCGTAAATCTTACCTACGTGCCATAGTATAGCAGAGGAGGGCCTGTCGGGACCGCCTGCCCAGATGCCTCGTTCGCAGCTCCTCGCGATACGTGAGTCGGGGCGCTGACGTGTGGGAGGCGCCGAATATCATTACGACCCAACGGCCCATGGGCCGGCCCGCACCCCTATTCGCTAAGTGCTGTCGGCCGCCTCGTCACCAAGCAGGGCAATCAGCTCGTCGGGCTCGACCTCTCGCTGCTCGCTGGCGGAAAGGTCGCGAAGGACCACAACGCCCTTTTGAAGCTCGTCGTCGCCTATTATGACGGCGTGCGTCGCGTCGATCGAAGACGCGTAGCGAAGCTGGCTTCGCAGTCCTCTTCCGGTCGGCCCAACGACGGCCGAGACGCCCGATTTTCTCAGGGAGGACGAGAGCTTTAACGCCTCTTTTTTTGCGGCTTGTCCGAGGTGGGCGATCAGCACCTTGTTTGCCTGGTTGTCCGGGACGGAGGTCTCCTGTCGAATCACGTTTTCGATCACCCGTTCCGCGCCCATGCCGAAGCCGACCCCCGGCGTGGGCCTGCCGCCCAGCTCCTCGATGAGGCCGTCGTAGCGCCCGCCACCGACGATGGTGCTGGTCCTGCCCTCCACGGGCGGCGTTATCTCGAACACGGTCCTCGTATAGTAGTCGAAGCCCCTCACCAGGGTGTAGTCGACGACATAGGGAAGGCCGATATCCTCCACGTAGCCCAACAGCGCCGTCCAGTGCTCATGACATTCGTCG
>JADFQF010000088.1 GCA_022561955.1 Chloroflexota bacterium
CTGCCGTCTCTGGCGATTAACTTTGTTCCTTCAACAACCCCTTTAGTTCCCTCACCTACCGGATTCGCGGCTGGCCGGCCGCGTTTGGACATGACGGACCTGAGGACCATAAAAGCCAGGACAAACAGCACCAGTCCAAAAACCATGAAGAGCAGCCGCGAAGGGACCGCGAATGCAACGAGCCGAGCGACTATCGCGAAGGGAATAGCCATGGCCAGGAGCCGAAGGGCGATCTTCTTGTCGACGACTCGCTGGCGGAGGTAACCGATGCTGGCGCTGCCGAATCCGAAGACCCCTATGGTCAGCGCGACACCTATGGCCTCGTTGGCCGAAAGCTCGGGAAAGGCGGTGCTAATGAGCGGGAAGAGCAGCAGGAACGCCGGCGCGAACATGACCGCGCCCTCCATTGCGAGGGTGGTCGCGGTGATGCAGATGCACAGAGAGAAGGGGAAGACCCACCACAGTGCCAGCAATCCGGTGAAAAAGAGCTCCATCTACCTATCGCCGGCATCGAATATTGTCAAGAATGCCCGTCCCATCTGCTATTGCAGCTCGGCGATCGTTACGCCGCCATTGCCTTCGCTTGGAGAGGCGGCGTAATGCTTCCCGACCAGAGGATGGCCGCTCAGGAACTCCAGCACCGCGCCCTTCAGGACTCCCGTGCCCTTTCCATGAATCACCCGCACCCAGGGCATGCCCATCACCGCCGCGTCGCCCAGGTAGCGGTCCAGCTCATCGAGGGCATCCCTGACTTTCATGCGACGAAGGTGGATCTCGGTAGGCACCGAGATCTGCCGCATCAGGCGTGATTCGCCCCCGCCGGGACCCTTCGTCCTTGCCATCAGCCGCCGGACCCCTCGGAAAGCGCCTGCCCGACCATGTCCAAGAGCTGTTCCTCCTCCTCGGGCAACACGGTGCGGGGATCCAGCAGGACCCGTTCATCCTCGATCCTGGCTATGACGGGAGTATCGCCCGACCGCAGCCTCCTGGCGAGCCCATCAGCGCCGCCGGCACGCTCCGCACAGTCCACGGCCACGCACCAGGAAGGCAGCGATTCGCCGGGCAGGCTTCCGCCGCCTATGGCAGACCGGGCCTCGACCACCGAGGCGCCTTCACCCAGGGCTCCTTGCCATTTACCGGCCCTGACCTCGATCTCGGCGGCCGTCATCACCATCATTCGCCATACGGGCACCTTCTCCAAGGCCTCATCTCTGATGTAGTGCAGGAGCGTGGCCGCGAGCGCCGCCATGCTCAGCTTGTCTATGCGGACCGCTCGCGCCAGCGGATGCCGCGCCACGACGTCCACCAGGTCCTTCTTCCCGATGATTATGCCCGCCTGGGGGCCGCCCAGCAGCTTGTCTCCCGAGAAGAAGCCCAGGCCTACCCCGGCCTCGACGCTGTCCTGGGGCCTCGGTTCGTAGGCGAGTCCGTACTCGGTCGTATCGAATAGGCAGCCGCTTCCCAGGTCGTGAAGCACAGGCACGTTGCGCCTCGCTCCGACCTCCACGAGCTCGGAGAGCTTCGGGGCGCTCGTGAACCCGATCACCTTGAAGTTGCTGGCGTGCACCGAGAGTATAGCGGCGGTGTCCGACGTGATGGCCGCCTCGAAGTCGCGGGCATACGTCCTGTTGGTGGTGCCGACCTCGACGAGCCTGGCGCCGCTCTGCTCGAGAACGTCGGGAATCCTGAACCCGCCGCCTATCTCGACCGCCTCCCCCCTGGAAACGATCACCTCTTTCCCCACGGCGATGGCCGCGAGGCCCAGCATGACGGCCGACGCGTTATTGTTCACGACCATGGCAGCCTCGGCGCCGGTGACCTCACACACCAGCCTGGATATGTGTGCCTGTCGGGAGCCTCGCCTTCCGCTTTCGAGGTCCAACTCCAGGTCGCTGTACCCAAAGGCCGCTCGCTGCATGGCCTCGGCCGACTCGCGGCTTAGCGGGGCCCGGCCCAGGTTAGTGTGGAGTATCACACCCGTCGCGTTGATGACGTGATTGGGCCAGCTGGTCCACTGCTCGGACGCCTGAGACTCGACCGCCTCGACAAGATCGTCGAACTCCGGCGGACTGCCGCCACCGGCGATCGTCTTCCTGGCGGAGTCCAGATGAGACCTGACGAGCGTCGTGACGACCTGCCGGGAATACGCCTCGATAAGCTGCCGCACACGCTCGTCTGATAGAATTCTCTCGACGCTGGGCAATGCTTGAAATGGAGAAGTCATGCTCTCTTCCTAAGGGTCTGATCATGATTATAACTCATGGCTTTCTGAGACACGTGAGACGACCGGGCGATGATGTTGGTTTCTCCTCAGATATAGCGACTTCGTAGTGTATTGACCCGTTGGTGGCCTCTTGATAGAATGAGTAGAATTTCCCGAATCCAAGGGGGACATGTTCGTTTTAGGTCTTACGGGAGGCATCGGCACCGGCAAGTCACAAGTCGGTGAAATACTGGCGGGTCTGGGTGCGTCGATTATCAACGCCGACACCCTCGGGCACGAGGTTTACGAACCAGACACTGCCGGCTGGGCCGAAGTCGTAAAGGCCTTTGGCGAAGACATTCTCTCCCCCACGCGTGAGGTCGATCGGAAAAAGCTGGGCAGCGTGGTATTCAGCGACCCGAGAGCCCTCGAGCGGCTCAATGCGATCATGCATCCCAGAATATATGGGCTGATCGAAGACGAGATCGAAGTTCTTAAGGAGACGGGCCGAGAAGAAGTGGTGGTGGAGGCCGCCCTGCTGATCGAGGCGGGCTGGACGCCCCTGGTGGATGAGATCTGGGTCACGACGTCTCCCGAAGAGTTCGTCGTCGAGCGTCTTCAGAAGAGAAACGGCCTGAGCGAAGAGGCGATACGCGCCCGAATAGCATCTCAGATGTCTCAGGAAGAACGGATTAAACACGCAAGCGAGGTTATCGACAACAGCTCATCGCTGTCGGAATTGGGCCGCCAAGTTCAGCAGCTGTGGGAGCACCGGGTGAAGACCAATAAGGAGAGCAGACCCTAAATATGACTCAGTCGACCAGTACACTTTATCGAAGCTACATAATCGAGGAATATCACCTCACAGAGGAGCCCTACTACCTTCCCACCGGAGATGAGATCGAAATCTTCGAAGCAGCCTATCAGCAGAAGCTGCCCTTGATCTTCAAGGGGCCCACGGGCTGCGGCAAGACCCGATTTGTCGAGTACATGGCCTGGCGACTCGGACAGAACCTAAAAAAGGCAAATAGGGCCGTCGGCGCGGATGGGACCGTCGCGGAGAATGTTCCCTTGATCACGATCGCCTGCCATGAAGACCTTACGGCCAGCGACCTGGTTGGCCGCTACCTGCTCCAAGGTGACTCGACCGTCTGGATTGACGGGCCGCTGACACGCGCGGTGAAGTCGGGCGGTATCTGCTACCTCGACGAGATCGTCGAGGCCCGCAAGGACACCACGGTCATCATTCATCCGCTCACCGACCACAGACGACAGCTTCCCATCGAAAAGCGCGGGGAGCTGCTGCAAGCCGCCGATGGCTTCCTGCTGATACTGTCGTACAACCCCGGATACCAGAGCGCGCTGAAGGACCTGAAGCACAGCACACGCCAGCGCTTCATCGCCATCGAGTTCGACTATCCCCCCATGGAGGTAGAGGCCGAGATCGTTCAGCACGAGTCGGGCTGCGACGAACGCACGGCCCTTCAGCTGAGCAAGCTTGGAGAGAAGGTCCGCAACCTCAGAGAGCACGGCCTGGGCGAAGGGTCAAGCACCAGGCTGCTTATCTACGCCGGTAAGCTGATTACCCAGGGCATCAAGCCCCGCCGCGCTTGCCAGGTAGCAGTCAACTGGGCCGTCACCGACGACACGACAATCCACAAGAGCATCGAAGAGTTGATTTCGTCCATATTCGAGGAGTAGACGACTGGAATGGGACGAATCATTGGCCCGCTGGAAAGGTGAAGCCCCTGCATGGAGGAATCAGCCACAGAACTGATTAGAAGGATCCTCACGGAGAACCCGAAGAAGACCGTAGTCGACTCCTCACTCACGCCCGCGGGTGTGACGCTGCTTCTCTACCCGAAAGATGGGGAGTACTGTATTCTGCTGAACAAGAGGACCGACACGGTCGACGACCACAAGGGGGAGATCTCATTCCCCGGCGGCCGCAAAGACCCCGAAGACAAGACCTTACTGGACACCGCCCTCAGAGAGACGCACGAGGAGATGGGAATATCTCCCGATGACGTCGATGTCCTCGGCGAAATCGACGACGTTCCCACTAACACCTCCTACCTGATCAGCACCTTCGTGGGCACCATACCCTACCCCTACGAGTTCGCTCCCAGCGAAGCCGAGGTTGCGGAGGTGCTCGAGGTGCCCATCTCCACATTGATGGACATTAATTCCGCCCGGGACGAGGTCCGCGTAAGAGACGGCGAGCTGGTGAACTCGGTCTCATATTCCTACGACGGGCACCTGATTTTCGGAGCGACCGCGAGGATTCTGAGCAGGTTCCTCGAGCTTCTTGATACTGCACCTGAAAGGGAGGCGCCGTGGAAAAGCGTCCGGATCTAACATTGGAGACGATAAGCCGGGAGCTGGCCAGATTCCCGGCCTCGGTTTCGGAGGAGTTCGAGAAGGCGCGCGTCCAGATGCCCGACTCCCTAACTGAGGCGCAGAGGGTAGAATGGGCCCAGTCCGGCGTGGAGATCGCGCAGAAGACGGTCCGCTCCTGGGAGGCCGCCGCCCAGTATTACAGGGTCAGCCCCGCCGTACTCACCTTCATGCCTCTCAATTACTTCTACAAGTGGAGCGACTCCGGGAAGCTGCTCTGCGACGATTCGCCTACGCTGGCCGCCGCCTACTTCGAGGCCAGCCCCGGCGCCATGTCCAAGCTAAGGTCAAGGCACATCGAAAGCTGGGCCGGGCTGGGTCGCAGCCTCTACAAGGGCACATGGAAATCCAGTACGCTCGCCTGCAAGTTCTTCCAGTCGAGCCCGGAGCTGCTGGACACCCTGACATTCCCCGAGCTGGAAAGGTTCGTGGCGTTCCTGGACGCCCTATCCCACCGCTCGTATGACCTGTCTTCAGAATGCCTCACGCTCGGGCAGAAGCTGTTCCCGCTAATTGGCGACGATCGAAGCGCATTTCTGTCCCTGGCCTCTACCCTGGTCGAGACCGGCTGGCGCGAGGTCAAGAGCTTCTTCGAGGCCGGCTCGAGGGCCCTTCCCAGAATAGAAAGCTCTCAGCGGCTCCGATTCCTGCAGTTGGCGGAGCAGCTAGTAAAGAACGGCGGCACGAACATCCCGGGAGTCATGCTGGAGGTCTCCCAGGCGCTGGCCGAGGTTAGCTCCCTCGACCATCACAAGATACTGGGCCTGGCCGAATCGCTGATGAAGGTCTCGCCAGAGGCCGTTCCGGAGTTCATCAAGGCGTGCCCGAAGGCCTTCGAGCGCGTGACGATGAGCCAGCTGGAGAAGTGGTACGACGAGGGCGTAAACATACTCCGCCAGAATCCGGACGGGGGGCTGGCCTACTTCAAGATCGAGTCCACCAGGTCGGAAGAGGTCCTGGAGACCCTTTCATCCGGCGTGGAGTTCCACCGTATCAAGGACGTGATGGAGCTGTACTGCCGCGCCCTGGCGGGGTCCGACATCAAGCTTGCCGAGGCCGAGGAGCTCGTCGAGAAGAACATCGGTTGGGTGTCTAACGAGTCCCCCTCCACCGAGGGGTCTACCGTATTCGTTCCGCCCGTCGTGGACCGGTATGCGTCCAAGGAGGAGAACTTCTCGTGGTTTAAGGTCGTATCCACTCACCAGGTCGCCCACCTGGAGTTCGGCAGCTTCTGGTTCGAGTTCGACAGGCCCTCGGCCCTATTCAAGGACCTACGGCCAAAGCTTTCCAGCCAGGTGACTGGGCGAGCAAAGTCCAACGGGGACATGCCGGAGATCAACCCAGAGAGCCTGGAGCGGGCGTGGGTCACGGATGCCCAGAGGTTTTTCGACCTCTTCGAGGACCGAAAGCTTGCCCTGGACATATATACGGTAATCGAGGACGCTAGGCTGGATGCCAGGGTGAAGGTCGAATACCCCGGCATCAAGAAGGCCCTCAACCGTATTCAAAACGACTCACTGGAAGGACGGCCGGATATCCAGTCCCTTCCCATGCGCCAGGCCATGGTGGAATTTCTCGTCAGGCTCAGCCTACAGCAGTACAAGGGCCTGCCCGCACCCGAGCAGTACGTGGAGGACGCCAAGAAGATCGCCAGGATAGCCAAGCGGGTCCTGAGGCCCGAGGCTACCGTCGAAGACACGGCCGAGGCCTCCCTCCGAATATACGCCATCGTCTCCAAGATTCCCAACGAGGAGATCCCTCCCGAGGAGTGGGACGACGTCGATATAGACGATCAGCAGG
Source organism: Chloroflexota bacterium (assembly GCA_022561955.1). Next base: position 6,401 of record JADFQF010000088.1, read on the forward strand.
AAGAAGACTACATGGACCCGGAGGACA
>JADFQF010000089.1 GCA_022561955.1 Chloroflexota bacterium
CAGGGAGCCCGCGACGCCGCCCGCAAGGCGCGCGACCTCATAATCCGCAAGAATGCCATGGATGGAGGCGGACTTCCTGGGAAGCTGGCGGACTGCTCGGAGAAGAATCCGGAGTTCTGCGAGATATACCTCGTTGAAGGCGACTCCGCCGGCGGCACGGCCAAGATGGGGCGCGACAGGCGCACTCAGGCCATCCTTCCGCTCTGGGGCAAGATACTCAACGTGGAAAAGGCTCGCGCAGACAAGATACTCAACCACGATGCCATCCGCGCCATGATTACGGCGATAGGGGCCGGTCTGGACGAAGAGATGGACCTTACCAAGCTACGCTACCACCGCGTAATAATCATGACGGACGCCGACGTGGACGGCTCGCACATTCGCACTCTCATGCTGACGTTCTTCTTCCGGCACATGGGGGAATTGATCGAGCATGGACACCTGTACATCGCCCAGCCGCCACTATTCAGGATTACTGCCGGCAAGCAGGAGTTTTACGTCTACAGCGAGGGCGAGCGCGAGGGCATCATGACGCAGCTAGACGGCAAAAGAAACATAAACATTCAGCGCTACAAGGGGCTGGGAGAGATGAACGCCAACCAACTCTGGGAGACGACCATGGACCCTGAAAAGCGCACACTGCTTCAGGTGTCCGTTGCCGACGCCGTAGAGGCCGACAAGATATTCTCGATTCTAATGGGCGACGTGGTCGAGCCTCGCCGAAACTTCATTCAGGCTCACGCTCTCGAGGTCAAGAACCTGGACGTGTGAGCCGAGCAAGAGACGCAATATCGGCAGCCGAAACCAGTTACAAAATAAGGGGCGCCCCGACCAGTAGGGGCGCCCCTTATTTTGTCTAATGGACGCCGGGCGACGCTATCGGTTGGCCGCCAACACTCGTCTCTCGCCCGACACGACGTTGCCGTTCGTAAGCACGATGCCGTCCTCGCAGTGCGCCTCGACCCGGCCGCCGTCGAACTGCTCTTCGTACAGGGTCGCGTACAGGCCCTTTCGGGAAAGCAGCTCCTCGTGGGTGCCGGACTCTACGATACGGCCGTGATCGACGGCAAAGATGACGTCGGCCGACAGTATCGTCGACAGGCGGTGGGCGATGGCGATGGTGGTGCGGCCCTTCATCAGCGGCTCCAAGGCCGTCTGAACGTAGCGTTCGCTGGTCGTGTCCAGGGCCGACGTAGCCTCGTCGAGAATCAGGATCTTGGGCTGATGGAGAATCACCCTGGCGATGGAAAGACGCTGACGTTCACCGCCCGACAGTCTGTATCCCCGCTCACCCACGACGGTATCGTACCCCTCTGGGAATTCGAGGATTCTATCGTGGATGAATGCAGCCCTGGCCGCCTCCTCCATCTCCTCTTGCGTCGCGTTGGGGTTGCCGTACAGCAGGTTGCTGCGCAGGCTGGCATGAAACAGGTAGCTCTCCTGGGTCACGTAGCCGATGATGCCCGCCAATGACGACAGGCGCACATCGCGAACGTCCGTATCGTCGATTCTCACCGCTCCGTCGGTCACATCGTACAGGCGCGGAATGAGATAAGAGATCGTCGTCTTTCCGGCCCCGCTTGGACCGACAAAGGCGGCAAGCTGGCCGGGCTGAATCTCGAACGAGATACCGTTCAGGGTCCACGCCGGCGTGGTACCGCCCTCCGGCTCACCCGATGAGTTGCCGTCGCTAACCCCACCGTACCTGAGCTTGACATTGTCAAAGGTGACCTTACCTTTCACGTTCGCAGGCCCAAGCTCCCGGGCATTGGGAGAGTCCACGATCTCCGGAGTGATGTCCAGGTATCCAAAGATCCTTTCGAACAGAGCCAGCGAAGACTGAAGCTCCACCGAGACCTGTAGCAGGCTGCCGATGGGAAAGTAGAGTCTCGACTGCAGCGTCGTGAACGCGACTATAACTCCGGCGGTCATGCCCGACGGTCCTCCGCCGGTGAGCAGGTAGCCGGCCACAACGAATATCACGACCGGCGACAGCGAGAAGAAGACCTGCATGACCGTGAAGAACGCCTGGCCGGTCATCTGCTGGCGCACGGCCAGGTCCGACAGGTGCTGGTTCTCCCGATGAAAGCGCTCGATCTCCTGGTTCTGCCGGCCGAACAGCTTCGCCAGCATGATGCCGGATATCGATAGGGTCTCCTGGGTTATGGCGGTGATCTCCGCCGCCGACTTTTGCGACTCGGAGGCCACCCTGCGGCGACGCTCTCCAACGAACTTCGTCAGCAGAGCGAATATGGGCAGCGTTCCAACCGCGATGAGGGTCAGCTCCCACGACAGGATGAACATCGCCACCAGGGTGCTGACGAAAATTACGACGTTGGACAGCACGTTCGAAACGGTGCTCGTAACGACGTTTTGGACGCCGGCCACATCGTTGGAGACGCGGGACTGTATCTCTCCGGTCCGCGTGCCCGTGAAGAAGTTTAGCGAGAGGCTCTGGAGGTGACTGTACAGGCTGTCGCGCAGGTCCCGCATGACCTGCTGCCCGACCTCATTCGTGAGTTTCGTCTGGACGATTCCCAGGCCGCCGCTAACGATGGTCACGGCCGCCATGACGCCGGCGACTCTCCAGAGAAGGTCGAGATCGGGTCCGCCTTCCGGTGGAAACAGCGCCGAGTCGAACACCACCCTGATCAGCACCGGGTTGACCACGCCCAGCCCGGCGGTCACCAGAATCAGCAGCCCGATGAAAGTCACCGTGCCCTTGTAGGGGCGAAAGGTGCCGGCGATTCGGCGGACCAGCCCCCGCTTGGAGCCAACGATCGTATCCTGGGTCTCGCTGCTCATCGACGTGCCTTTATCGTTCCGTGGGGTTAACCATAATCTTCTTATGAATAGCTAATTATGCACGCTCCGGCAGATAGTTTCCAGCAAACGCCAAGAAATTAGTCCCTCGGATAAGATGCACGTCTAACACCAAAACCGGTTTGACGCCGGAGGAGGGGAAAGGGATGGACTAGAACAGACCGGACTCGGCGGAGGGAGAAACTAGTCCCACATGCCGGTGCTGAAGTACCGCTCGCCGATGTCGTTGAAGATGGTCACGATGGTGCCGCCTCCGACATCCTGGGCCACCTGGTACGCGCCCTGCATGTACGCGCCCGACGACTGGCCGGCAAACAGGCCCACCGAAGCCATCAGGTTAGACATCTCGTAGGCCTCGTCGACATCGATCTCGATCATCTGGTCCACGACGCTCTCGTCAAAGGTCTCTGGCACGATATGGCCTGCGCCGAGGGGCTTGAGGCCCTCTACGCCGGGCCATTCCGGTGGGTTGATGCTGATGATCTTGATATCCGGGTTGTGCTCCTTCAACCTGTGGCCGACGCCGGAGATGGTGCCGCCGGTCCCGACGCCACCCACGAAGTGCGTGATGTCCGGCGCCTGAACCAGAATCTCCTCGGCCGTGGTATCGTAGTGCGCCTGGGGATTGTTGGGGTTGGAGTACTGGTCGCAGTAGAAATACTTGTCGGTATTGGCCTCGTAGACGCGCTTGACCTCGTGCAGGGTTTCGTCGTACCCCAGCATGGGGTCGGTAAAGATGATTTCCGCGCCGTGGGCCAAGAGCCGCTTCTTGCGCTCCTCGCTCGCGTTCTCGGGCATCACCAAAGTTACTTTGTAGCCCAGCACCGCGCCGACCATGGCATAGGCGATGCCCGCGTTCCCCGACGTGGCGTCGATTATAGTCTTGTCCTTGGTCAGCTCACCCGAAAGTATGGCCTCGACGAGCATCCTGAGTATTGGTCGGTCCTTGATGGAGCCTCCCGGATTTAGGTGCTCGTACTTTGCGTAAATGCCCGCGTGGACGTTCTCCAGCGGCAGGTCCACCTTTACCATGGGCGTGTTGCCGATGGCCAATAGAGGCGGATACTTCGTTAGGAACTCCAGATATTCTTTTGACTGAGGCAATATTTCGTCCCTTTGTCTGCTTTCAAGCCGATGATTAAAAGTATATCCAGCTTTGATAGGCTCCGTCCAGTCAATTGCCCGGATGACGGCGCAATACCGCATCGGAGAGGGTGTAACTTCCAATAGAGCGCCGCGAAACGGTTATGATTCACTTGAAGTCGGCATCCTGTCCCTTTATGATTTCTAAATCCCGTTCCTGACTGGTGAGACCATGGCGAAAGAGCAAGCCTCCCACAGAGCATCCGAGCTTCGCGACGAAATCAACCAGCACAATTACCTGTACCACGTGCTGGACCAGCCTGAAATCAGCGATGCCGGTTACGACGCCCTCGTCAAGGAGCTTGTCGAAATCGAAGAGGAGCATCCCGAGCTCATAACCTCGGATTCGCCGACCCAACGTGTCGGTGCGGAACCGGCGGAGGGCTTCGAGGAGGTCCGGCACCCGCGTCCCATGTTCAGCCTCGGGAACGCCTTCGACGACGATGAGTTCATGGCCTGGTACAGGCGAATCACCGGTGTGCTGGAGCGTGAGGACATCGACTTCGTCTGCGAGCTTAAGTACGACGGACTGGCGGTCGCCCTTAGATATGAAGACGGTATCTTCGTCGAGGGGTCGACCAGGGGAAATGGAGTGGTTGGCGAAAACGTCACCCTCAACCTTCGCACCATCAAGAGCATACCCCTGAGGGTCCGCGACGGCAACGTACCCGCGACCATGGAGGTCCGGGGCGAGGTCTACTTCCCGAAGTCAAAGTTCCAGCTTTTCAACGAGGAGCGCGTGGCGCGTGGCGAAGCCCCTTATGCCAACCCACGAAACACGGCCGCTGGGTCGCTGCGTCAGCTGGACCCCCGCTCCACGGCGGAGCGCCCGCTGGAAATATTCGTCTATGGCCTTGGCTACGTTGAGGGCGCCGAGTTTCCCGACAACCACTGGGAGACACTGGAGACGCTAAGAGAGCTCGGCTTCAAGGTCAACGCCAACAACAGCCTCCTCCATTCCCCACGGGAGGTCCTGGACTTCTGTCGCGTCTGGCTGGAGAAGCACGAAGAGCTGGACTATGCCTGCGACGGTGTCGTCGTAAAGGTCAATAGACTGGACTACCAGGACCATCTTGGCGTCGTTGGGCGAGAGCCGCGATGGGCCATCGCCTACAAGTTTCCGGCCACGCAATCGGTGACCCGGCTCCTGGATATCGAGGTCAACGTAGGCCGGACCGGCAGCATCAACCCCATAGCCATCCTCGAGCCCGTCATCGTCGGCGGCGCGACCGTACAGCACGCCACGCTGCACAACGAGGACTACATCAAGGCCAAGGACCTTCGCATCGGCGACTGGGTCGTGATCGAGCGCGCCGGCGAGGTGATACCGCAGATCGTGAGCGTCATAACATCCCGTCGGACAGGCGACGAAAAGGTCTACGAGATGCCCACGTCGTGTCCGTCGTGCGGTCAGGACGTGGTCAGGTCCGAGGAAGAGGCGGCGATCTACTGCGTCAACGCGTCGTGCCCCGATCAGCTGGTCAGGCTAGTGGGGCACTTCGTCAGCAAGGGCGCCATGGACATCGACGGCCTGGGCGAGCGGCGCGTCCAGATCTTCATAGAGCACGGGTTCGTGAACGACGTCGCGGACCTGTACACGCTAAAGGAGAGAAGGCAAGAGCTGGTCGATATGGACCGGATGGGCGAAACGAGCGTCTCCAATCTGCTGGAGGCGATAGACAGCAGCAGGGAGAGGCCCCTGGCGCGCGTGCTGGTCGGCCTCGGCATCCAGCATATAGGGTCCGAAGTCGCCGAGCTGCTGGCCCGGCAGTTCACGACCATAGACAATCTGGCCGGGGCGTCCGAAGAAGAGCTGTCGGCGATACCGTCCATCGGGCCGAAGATCGCCCAGAGCACAACGGCCTACTTCCAAGACCCGGGCAACCAGGGGACTATAAGAAAGCTACATAAAGCCAATGTAAACCTGGAGGAAGAGGCTCCAATAATACAGCGAGACCTGCCCCTGGCCGGGTTGCGGTTTGTGGTAACCGGCAGGCTGGAGCAGTTCAGCCGTTCGCAGATCGAAAGCAGGATCAAGGAACTAGGCGGCGCGGTAAGTGCTAGCGTAAGCAAACGCACGAACTACCTTGTGGCCGGGGCAGACGCTGGCTCCAAGCTAGCCGATGCACAAAACCTAGAAGTAGCAGTACTGAGTGAAGAAGAGTTCCTGGCATTGGCTGATGGCTCGCAGACTATATGACCAGCCAACAGACTCAAAACCCCCTCAGTTAGACTCCACAAAAACGACCCTGTTCAGGCTGGTATGATATGTGTGAAACTCACCCTCTGATTCCAAAATCAGCTTGAATCCTGGAGTTATGACCTGGGCATAGCCCATGCCTGGTTCTGGGCTGCCCAACGAAGCGTCATTCCAGTCCACACTCTCCACGCTTTCCTTTTTTGCGCCGAAACGTGCTTCGCCAGAGCGATCACTCAAGTCTTG
>JADFQF010000090.1 GCA_022561955.1 Chloroflexota bacterium
ATACTTAAGAAGCAACGAAGTGGACATCACGCAGAGGTAGTGAATGACCACAGAGCAGCAGCCCAGACCCGCTCAACAGCCCCCAAGACCAGGAGGCCCGCCTCCGAGACCCGGAGCGGGAGGCCCGCCACGCCCAGGATATCAGCAGAGGCCGGGTGGCGGTGGTCCGCCGCAGCGTCGACGGGGCGGCAGGCCTCGATACTACGCCAGGCGCAAGCTGTGCGCCTTCTGCGTTGACCACATCAAGGAGATCGATTACAAGCAGGTCGACAGGCTCAGGAGATTTCTTTCAGACAGAAGCAGGATCGAGTCAAGGCGCAAGACCGGGGTCTGCTCCAAGCACCAGAGGGCCCTTTCCACGGCCATCAAGCGCGCGCGTATTCTGGCCATGCTCCCCTTTAGCCCTGCGCACACGATTCCCGGCGGTGGTTTCGTATCTTAGTCCGCAGCGGTCCGAATATTTTCGCTCCGGAGATGTCCTTTTGTCGTTATCTGAACTGAAGGGGTAGAGCTGTGGTAGATGAAGTAGAGGAAGTCCCTTCTCAGCCCATAAGGACTGACCGGCGACGGGAATTCATCCGCATCCAACGCGACCTGCGCAAGCGACGCTTTGCCTTCGCATTGATCGGCGTATTCATGCTGGTGATCGTTGGAATACTCCTCGCGGGCTACGTCGTCATCTTCGTTCGGCCTCCTCAGCAGCTAGTCGTTAGAGTGAACGACGTCAAGTACAGCCGTGGAGATATGGTCAAGCTGCTGCGGGTACGGCAAAAGAGCCTGGAGACCACTGGTCAGAGACTAGACCTGAGCACGGACATCTTTGAGGCGCTTCAGCTGCTTGTGGAAAACGAGATCATCGCACAGTCCGCCCCGGCCCTGGGCATAACTACCTCCGACTCTGAAATTGACTTTAGCATTCGGGCGCAGCTGGACCCCGAAGGAGCAGCCGCGGGAACCTCCGACGCCCAGCGCGACAGAGACTACAAAGAGCGTTACGGCAGCTTTTTAAACCTATCGAGGATAAGTGAAGAGGAGCACAGGCAGATAGTCCGAAGGGCGATACTCAGGGAGAGGATGCGGCAGTTTATTGGGGACAGCGTGCCCTCGGTTGCAGAGCAGGCGCACGTCTACAGATTTGCCGTCGTACCCAACGACGAGATCGACATCATTCTCACCAAGTATAAGGACATGACTCAAGGCTCGACAGACCCGGCGCTCTTGTCGTTAGCCTTTGACCGCATAACCGGTGAGTTCTCAAGAGAGTCCAGAGAAAGCGTTAGAAGAGGGGGAGACATTGGCTGGGTTCCCGCAGGCATTATTTCCGAATATGACGATATAATTTTTGGGTCGAGCTACAGCGACCCCCTGGAGATCGGGAAGCTGAGCGATCCCGTGCAAAACCATGACGATTCGCAGCAGCTCTTCATATTTATGGTGACGGAGAGGGACCCCGCTCGGGAGTTAAGCCTGGCAAGCAGGGACGAGTTGAAGACGCGGGCGCTGGCAAACTGGCTCAACGACCAGCGCGCGGACTACGACGTTTACGCCGTAATGAACTCAGACATCTACAATTGGGTGATACAGCAGCTAGGTATCTCGTCCACCATTACCCCCACACCGGCGCCGGCCAGTCCCCTTCAGCAGATTCGCGGCTTCTGAACGAACGCCCGGACGTACTGCTTATCAACGGTCGGATCCCCTCGTCCTGAGATGTATCCATGCACTTACGGCCTCGGCATTTGCAGTATAATCTCTGTGGCAAATGGTCGCGCTCTGAGCGCACGGCAGCAGGCCCATTAGCCAACGCATTATTCGTTCCTCGAGGTTGATTACAGTGTCTGAGAAATCGTCCGTGGGCGTAGGCCTTCTCGGCATGGGAGTGGTAGGCGGAGGCGTGGCAAGAATCCTATCCGAAAAGAGCAGCCTCATCCAGGGCCTGGTCGGCGGACCGGTCACACTCGAAGGAATACTGGTCAGAGACCCACAAAGGACTCGCTCCTTCGACCCGCCGGACGGCCTGATTACCACAAACATTGAAGACATCCTCAGCAACCCGAACGTGGACATCGTCGTAGAGGTCATGGGCGGGCAAGATCCGGCTCTGGATTACATACTGAAGAGCATTACCCTGGGAAAGCACGTAGTCACGGCCAACAAAGAGGTCATGGCGCGTCACGGACCGGACATTCTTACGTTGGCCCGTGAGAAGGGCGTTCAGGTCCTGTTCGAGGCGAGCGTGGCCGGTGGCACGCCCATAATAGCCCCTCTGATCCGAGACCTCGTCGCCAACGAAATCATCACCATTCACGGCATCGTCAACGGCACTACGAACTACATTCTCACCAAGATGTCCAAGGAGGGCATGAGTTTTGAGGACGCGCTGAGCGAGGCGCAAGCGCTTGGATACGCGGAGGCCGATCCCACCAACGATGTGGAGGGCATAGACTCCGCGTACAAGCTGGCCATCCTCTCGACGCTGGGCTTCCGGGCCAGGGTTAAGGATGAAGACGTTTACCGCGAGGGAATTACTCGGCTCACCGCGAAGGACTTCCAGTATGCCGATGAGTTGGGCTATTCCATCAAGCTGCTGGCCATCGCCGCTAAGGAGAACGGCAGCGTGCAGGTTAGGGTGCATCCGGCCCTCATTCGCAAGGACGAAATGATTGCCAATGTCGACGGCGTCCTCAATGCGGTTGAGGTCCAGACGGACCTGGCCGGCCGAGTGCTGTTCCACGGTCCGGGCGCGGGGGACATGCCGACGACCAGCGCCGTGACAGCCGACCTTGTCGACATAGCCAGAAACGTCATCGGAAACGTCGTGCCGCCGGCCCCAATTGTGTTGTCCGAGAGCATAGGGGTTCGGCCCATATCAGAGTTGGAAACCAAGTACTACTTACGGCTGAACGTCATGGAGCGGCCCGGAGTATTCGCTCAGATCCTTACAATATTGGGCGACTTACAGATAAGCATAGCCTCCGCCATTCAGAAGGAGAACGACGATGAATCGCAAAGGGCGGAGATCGTGTTGATGACCCACAGAGCGAGCGAGGCCGCAATACAGAATGCCCTGAAGCTCATCTCTGCTCTCGAGGTCGTTAACGAAATCGGTAACCTCATTCGAGTGGAAGAGTGGGACTGATCCGCCCATCTGATACGCATACCTTGGCTGCCACAGGACCGCGCGCACTTCACGGCGTTATAAACCCGGCAAGGCCAGCCACGATTTAGGCAGGCGTGGATGCCGGTGCATGTTTTTCGTACTGACCGTGGTCATGACTCAGCTATTCTTTACATGGCCTCGATTCACACGATGCTATATAGTCAGAATGCTTGAACATTTTTCCTGATTATGGTGATGCCAATGATGGACAATCTTGATGAGAAGATCTTCGCGATTCTCAGCAAGGACGGAAGAGCGTCGAACGCGGAGATGGCCAGGGCACTGGGCGTCTCAGAAGGCACGGTGAGGCGCAGGGTGACGAGATTGATCGACGAGGAAGCGATACACACGGTAGCCGTCATAAATCCGCAGGCGACGGGCTACGAATGTGAGGTCATAATCGGCATCGACCCCGCGGTTGAGCGGGTGCATGAGATCGCAGAGGAGCTGTCGACTTATTCTGAGATCGACCGAGTCGCCGTCGTTACAGGCCGGTACGCCATTTTTGCGTGGGCGACCCTGCGGACGCACGCAGAGCTGGAGCGGTTCCTGAGCGAAAAGGTGCACTCCATTCCCGGCATTCACAGCGTAACGACGTCGCTTTGCCTCGAAGTCACCAAGCGCTGGGGCGGGACTGCCTCATAGGCGTAAAATACAGGGATTAGCCTGCCTCGGACGGCGGGCGTCACTCCATCGAATGAGCCTTACGAAGCTCCGGGAAACAGCTCGGCCATGGCGCGTTTATCCGTTCCCACCACGAGCATGGCGCCCTTACGAATAAGCGGTCTCCGAACAAGCCTCGGCTCCTCGAGCATGAGCCTTATGAGGTCATCCTCGCCTAGGGAGTCCTTGTCCAGGCCCATCTTCTTGACCGAGGGGCTCCTCCAGGAGAATATCTCGGAGGCGGGCGTATCACCCAGCAGCTCCCGAAGCTCGGCCTCCGTGAAGGCATCCTTGAAGAAGTCTCGCTCCTTCAGCTCTACTCCGCTCCCGGTGAGGGCACCCCTCACCTTCTTGCAGGTGCTTCACTGGCTCCAGGTATAAAATTCCGTCTCCGCCATTCGACGACCTCTCAAACTCTGTTAGCTCGGGAATCCAGTCCCTACTGACCATTCTGCAAACCCACCAACCGTATAGCTTCGTCCGGAGCTATTTGCAGCGTATTCCAAGGCCATTGGAGTGTCAACACCATCGCGGTGCGGCGGGACGGCTGATTTGCAAAGGCGCCATGCCCGATGTATCTTGATGCGGAAGAATCCGGTTCGAGAGTAGGCTGTGATGATGATCGATCTGACGGATAAGGTAGCCGTTGTCACCGGCGGGGCCAGCGGCATAGGCAGGGGCATATGCAAAGCGCTGGCCGGCCAGGGCGCCGACATCGTGGTCGCGGACATGAACGCCCAGGGGGCAAAGTCGACCGCCGACGAAATAGCTGCGACGGGGCGAAAAGCGAGCGTCGTGGACGTAGACGTGACCGACCGAGACTCCGCCGCGAATCTCGTCGCCGTGGCCCTGCGCCTGTTCGGCAAGATCGATATCCTGGTCAACGACGCGGGCGTAGCCGGTGCGGCCGAATGGTGGAAACGGCCCACGCCCAGCGACGACGACTGGGACCTGGTCTTGGCCGTAAACCTCAGAGGCGTGGTAAACGTCTCGGAGGCGGCGGCGCCTCACATGATTGAGAGGCGCTACGGCAAGATAATCAACATAGCATCTATTGCCGCCAGGCAAGGTGGCGCCGACATACCTCACTACAACGCGTCCAAGGCGGCAGTGGTCAGTTGGACGCAGTCCCACGCCCTGCAGATGGCGCCCTATGACATCAACGTAAACGCCATCTGTCCCGGGCTGCTGTGGACTCCGATGTTCGAGGGACTGGTCGAGCGCAGCCTTAGCTTTGGGTCTGCCCTGGGCTCCAACCCCGAGCTGCGGGATCTAAGCGGGCGCGACTACTTCGAGAAGCTGGTGGAGTCGGTCATTCCCATGCGCAAGGAGCAGACGCCCGAAGACATCGGCAAGCTTGCGGCCTTCCTGGCGTCGGATGATGCCCACAACATAACCGGGCAGGCCATTAATGTCGACGGCGGCAGGAGAATGAACTAGCCGGCGAAGACGAAGCCCTGATGAGCCGGCCCACAGCGCTAGGCGCTATTGATCAGGTCTTCTTTTGCGCTCCCTTTAACGCCGTCCTGAAGCACTTCGCGTACCTTCCTGGTGAGGGTGGATGGATCAAAGGGTTTACCCATGAAGTTGGTGCGTTCGTTGAATACCTCATCTTTGAACGCCTCGTCTTCTGTGTAGCCCGAGGTGAAAAGGATCTTTATATCCGGATGAAGCTCCTTGAGTTTTTCCGCGAGTTTTCTGCCGCCCATGGCAGGCATGACCATGTCGGTCAGGAGCAGATCAATCGGCCCGTCTTGATACTGAGATGCCACGTCGAGCGCCTCCAATCCGTTTGAGGCCTCGATGACCGTATACCCTTGCTCCTTCAACACGTGAACGGCCACGTTGCGGACGAGCGGCTCGTCCTCGACTACGAGAATGCTTTCGGTCCCGACGGGAAGATACCCGGACTGGTCCCGAAATGGAAGAGATTCCGTCAGTCCCTCTTTCGCGGGAAAGTAGATCTTGAAGGTGCTTCCCTTGCCGACAACACTATCCACTGTAATGCATCCTCCGCTCTGGGCTACTATGCCGTAGCAGGTCGAAAGGCCGAGCCCGGATCCCTTTCCAACCTCTTTTGTAGTAAAGAACGGCTCAAATACGTGCTCTTTAACGTCGTCCGGTATGCCGACGCCCGTGTCCTGGACGGTAATCACCGTATAGGCGCCGGGAAGGAGCTCCGTCAGTGCGGTCGCCCTTTCTTCGCCGACGGTTTCACTGGATATTTCGATCAGCAGGGTGCCGCCATCGGGCATGGCGTCACTCGAGTTGACCGAGAGATTCACCAACACCTGTTCGACCTGGCCTGGGTCCACTTCGACCAGCCGGACATCCGGATCGAGCTTTGTCACCAGCCTGATCCCCTCGCCTACCAGGCGGCGAAGCATCCTTTCCACATCCGCGACCACGTCGTTGAGATTTACCGTCCTCGGCCTGATAATCTGCCTTCTGGAAAAGGCGAGAAGTTGGCTGATAAGCTCCGCGGCCCGCTCTGAGGCCTTCAGGACCTCGCCAAGGTGCAGCTCCCTCGTTGCGCTTA
>JADFQF010000091.1 GCA_022561955.1 Chloroflexota bacterium
TTAGGAGCATCGAAAACCAAACGTCGACTGACATAGTCCGTGAGCAATAGACCCTGACATTTTCCCTGGACAACGACACAATGTCCTTTCGGACTGCTCCGCAAAGACCTATGTGTTGGCCCTGTCTGAAGAGGACGATCACACTGTCGTGCGCCACGCATTCCAGTCGGGAGCATCGGGATACCTTTTGAAGGATGCCTCGGTGGAGGAGCTGTACTCGGCCATCAGAACGGTACGGTCCGGTGAGGTGTTCATGCACCCGCGAGTCACGACGAAGCTCGTGGGACACTATCTCAACAAACGGAGCAACGATTCCTCCGAGAGCGACCCCTACGATAAGTTGAGCAATCGAGAACGAGAGATCTTGCCTCTATTGTCGGAGAGTCTTTCCAATACCGAGATAGGGGCCAAGCTTAAGATCAGCCCTTACACGGTACAGACATATCGCCAGCGCATCATGAGGAAGCTGGACCTTCACAATAAGACGGACCTGCTTCGTTATGCGATCCGCAAAGGTCTCGTAAACCTTTTTAGCTGACCTGGGAGTATCCGCCGCACTGCCGTTAGCTACAAGCTTTGTACGAATTTCCCTACAAAATTGTATTACCATTACGGACTGCTAAGCATGACCTTGATGTTTAATGATTAGTAATAAGTAGTTGCGTTGAGGTAACCGAATGCTGCAGATAACTCCTGCCAGAGACCATAAGATTTCCGGCAACGGCAAGCAACCGACAGACAGGGCCATCCGAGTATTCCTCGCAGACGACCATCCCGTCGTCAGGCGGGGAATCAGCCTCGTTATCAGCGAACAAGACGATATGCAGGTGGTTGGAGAGGCTGAGGATGGCATGGCTGCCGTGGAGTGCATCGAAAGGCTTCGTCCCGACGTCGCTCTGATGGATATCGACATGCCGAATCTATCAGGCATTGAGGCAACCAAAAAGATATCCGAATCAAATCCAGAGGTTGCCGTGTTGATCCTCACGGCCTATGACCGCGAAGACCTATTGTTTCAGGCCCTACAGGCCGGAGCTGCGGGTTACGCGCTCAAGACGACGAACGCGGAAGACCTTCTGGCCGCGGTCCGCACGGTGAATTCCGGAGAGGTGTGCATTAGCCCGGTAATGGCGACGAAGCTGGTCGGCGACTACCTCAAGAGAAGCAAGAACTCGGATGATCCCGACACCTATAGGAAGCTTAGCGCCCGTGAGCGTGAAGTGCTGCCGTTGCTGGCGGAAGGACATACCCACCACACCATCGCGGATCTTCTCCACGTTAGTCCGTATACCGTGCAGACCTATCGCCAACGCATCATGCGAAAGCTAGACCTTCACAGCGGCACGGAGCTACTGCGCTATGCTCTCAAGAAGGGCTTGGTGTCCCTGGAGACGTAAAACACTTGCTGTTTAATTAGACCATTCCCTTCTGAAAACTTAGACAAATATTGTATTCTTAACGGCGACTTTCAAATGTCGCCGTTTTGTTTAACTTGATTGTGGGATTCCGATGCAACCCGATCGGCTTTATTGCCAATCGGGCACTTTAGGAGGTACTCGCGCTATGGCGCAAGCAGTAATTAACACGTCCAGTGCCGAACAGCAGCTAGTCGTCTTCGACCTGGCTTCAGAGGCCTATGGAGTAGACATTGGAGCTGTACGGGAGATAATCCGGCTGCAGGACATCACGAGGGTCCCGCGCACGCCGGACTTCGTCGAAGGCGTAATCAATCTTCGCGGCAAGGTCATTCCCGTTGTCGATCTTCGAAAGCGCTTCATGCTACCCGTCGCCGAGCAGACTGACGATAACCGAATCGTCGTCGTTGACATAGGCGGACAGGACATTGGAGTCGTCGTGGATGCGGTCACCGAGGTGCTCCGGATACTTTCCGATTCCGTCGAGCCTCCTTCATCCGTTATTACTACCGCAGATTCCGACTACCTGATGGGAATCTGCAAGATGGAATCCAGGCTGATCATCTTGCTGGACCTGGACCGGGTTCTCTCCGAAGAGGAGAAGACCTTGCTGGCGGACGCGGCCGAAAAGAACTAGTCTGCCGGAACGGCCGATACGGACACGAAATGGCCTCCGAAATCGGAGGCCATTTCGCTTATTCTGTTGACTTTCGGAGCAGACGCCCTCGCTCAGTCCCCTTTTCGCCGCCGGAATCGCAGGCCTGCCAGACCAACAAGGCCGGCAACAAATGAAACCTCAACCGCGATGGGTCCGCCCCGCACAGGCGCGCTGCATGCGCTCCCTTGCGGCGTTTCGGCGTCCTCCGCTCCATCATCTGATTGCTCGGACACCGCCGGCTCAGCGGTCGGCTCATCCCGAACGATGGCGGCTACCGGCGCAGGCGTCGGCTCAGGCGTGGATGCCTCGATCGGCTCCGCCTGGGGTTCGGGGGTAGGTCCTGAGATCTGCGCGCTGTCAAAGGAATACGGGACCAGTACGGGGGCCGGCAGCGGCGTGGGAAGCGACATGCTAGAGTCCGGCGCCGAGATGTGTGGAGCTCCCAGCGTATCGCGCCACATGTTTTCAAGCTCTATCCTCGTAACGCCGTAGACCTCTTCGATGGAGTCGTCCATGTTAGTGCCCGACTTCAACGTTGCCATGAGCTCTTTCATCCTATTGGCGCCGAACTCCTCCACCATAAACCCCACTATGTCCCGGGCCTGGCCATAGAAGATAATGACGTCGTCGGGTTTCCCCGGCAGGCCGTTCATGGAAGTAATGGGAAGCAGCCTATCGTTCCTCAATGCGAAGAGAAGCGCGCTGTCGTACGAGGTCCCAGGCTCCACGTTCCCAAGCTCGGAAAGGCCTTCATTGAGCCAGGAAGGCACATCTCGAAAAACGCTGTCTCCCGCCCTGTGGGTTATCACATGAGTCAGCTCGTGAGAGGTCGTGCCCCTGATACGGCGGCCGCCGGCCAACACCAGGACGACTCCAATGTCTACGAATGCCTGACCCTCGGTGATCAGCTCGCGCCTTATGGTCGCGCTGTTGGGAGGCAGCGCGTCCAGCATCTCGGCCACGTTGTTGTAGATGGTCAGTCGAACCGGCTCTTCGGTATCCGCTCCGAGCAACGCACCCATTGTATTGATGGTCTCGATCGCCGCCGCTAGTACGAGTTCCGCCCGACTCTTCACCGGCCCGTGGTAGGCCACCGTCACCGGCCCTTCGGAGACCTCCTCCCACTCGAACCGCGCATCATGGTAGATAAACTCCTGGCGTTCGGTGGCGAGCTCGTTGCCCTCGGAATCCAGTATCTCGAAGTTATAATTTATTATCGCCCCGGGCGGCACATACCTCTGGCCGGTGTTGGTCCTGAACAACAGCTCGGAGTCGATCAGCCTGGCACTCTCAAATTCCAGGTAGTTGTACTCTCCCCTGGCCTGCTGTCCGATTCTGAATCTGACGGCCACCTCCACGATTTCGTTGTCGCCCTCGGCCTCCAGCTTGAATCGCATGCCCAGGGGAAACTCGCTGGTGACGCCGCTGGAGATTACCTTGATGTTGCCCCCATCGGCCGATGCCGTACGAGCCTCGGCAACCAACAAGGCAGGGACGATCGCGGCCGCCATGAGGAACATTGCAAGCTTACCCAACTTCAACCTCGCTAGAACACCAGGCTAACTGCCGAAACTTCATTTGATCGATAGGAGTCGAACCCCGGCCGATGCGTCCCCCCGCTCGGCGGCGACCGACTCTACGCCATTGCTCCGTCACAATCTCAGGCGCTCCCTTGACGGCGTACACCCTCGATATGCGACGGAGCCCCTATATCTCTAATACGTCCGCCCGTGCCCTCGGGGATTTCATTGCCATGGCGAAGGCCACACCGCCACGACTCGGCTCGACGAGCTCGCCATACTCCACAGGGCGAAAGGGTGGGACCTGTATTCGAATCTCAGAGGTATTTTAGCTCAGTTTCTCATGCACGGGCTAGCTGATAGAGGTGGCGTCATTTGGAGAACGTACGTCGCAAACATCCGATGGAGACAGCTAAGAATCCGGCAGACGGGCCATTAGACAGGGTGACCGCGTCGTATTACTCGGTGCCGTCGACGGTGCGCCACGTGTGGTAGATTCGCTGGACCATCGTGAGCATGGTCAGTCCGGCGATGGCCCCCAGCACGATCAAGAGTACGATTGCCGAGAAGTGACCAATTATGGTGCCAACGCCAAGCGCGACGACCCGCTCGGGGCGCGTCATAAAGCCGATTCGGCACTCGATACCCAGGCCTTCGGCACGAGCACGAAGGTAGCTGACCATTATGGAGCCCGCCAGGGCCAGATACACCAGCAAGACACCCAGAGATGACGAACTGCTGAGATAGAAGACGAGAAGGCCCAGCAGAATGACTATCTCGGAAAGGCGGTCGACTACCGAGTCCAGAAGTGCGCCGAATTTGGATACTCTGTCGGTGGCTCTCGCCAGGGCTCCATCGAAGAGGTCAAGGGCCGCTGCGGCCAGCAGCGCCACGCCGCCGGCCCAAAGCAGTCCGATACCGAGAAGGTAAGCGCTGACGCCCGCCCCTACCAGTCCAAAGAGCGTGACCGCATTTGGGCTGACCCCGAGCCCGGATAGCCAGGACGCAACGGGCTCCTCCACGTATGAAGACAGCATCCGGCGGGCCGCCGCACGGTTCACGGGGTCGTCACCGGGACGGCGAGCCACCTCGACGCGGAGGTAAATATGGCTGAAGACATGGTACGACTCTAGCTGGAAAGGACCAGCTGCTCCGAGTGTAGTAGAGTGCCGTAATAGTCCATCACCCTGGCCGCGACCCTATCCCAGCGGTACTCTTCCACGGCCTCCCGCGCCGTCGCCTGCAGACGATGCCGCAAGGCGGGCTCCTTTATGAGGCGCTCTATGGCGTTGGCCAACGCCAGCTCGTCTTTCGGCGGGACGAGAAGACCTTCTCTGCCGTCGGTTATTACGCTGGAATAGCCGGCAATGCTGGACGCGACCACAGACGCTCCGGCCGACATGGCCTCCAAGAGCACGATTCCGAAGCTCTCACGCCCCGTGGCCGGTGAGCAGAATATATCCGCGGTCTTATAGTATCTGGCCTTGTCCTTATCGGACACCTTGCCGAGAAAAACAACATCCTTGAGATTCCGCTCGCTCATGATTCTTGAGGAGTCCACGTCGGGCTCTCCCGCCCCAACGACCAGCAGTCTGAGCTCGGGCCAGTCCCACTTCAGCCGTGCATAGGCGCTCAGCAGGTACTTGAGGCCTTTTCTCTTTTCCAGGCGGCCGACAAAAAGCAGGTTAACTTTGCCGTCTTTTAGATGTCGAAAAGGCTCGGCGTCGGCGAACTCATCTACCTGAACGCCATTGGGAATGATCTCGTAGTCTCCGGGAAAGTTGCGGCTGATGAACTGACGCGCCGGTTCCGAGACCGCTATTCGTCCCGACAGCTTGCGAAAATAGGGCTTCGCCAGGCTCCTGAACCCGACCTTGTACAGCCTTGTACCCCCGTAGGTGTGAAACGTGCCCACCGTAGGAATATTGTCGGCCTGGGCCAGGCTCAGAAAGTTTGACGTGAGGAGGCCGGCAAAGGGCTCGTGCAGGTGTATGACGTCGAACCGCTCCCTCTTCAGGAGCTCCTTGATTCGGGGCCGAAGCCACACCGAGAACGTGACGCGAGCGATCGAGCCTCCGCTGGGCACCGGCACCGGCCGACCCATGTGGATGAAATCCTCGTCGTCCACGATATCCGGAGCGGAGCATGGGGCGATTACTCGCACGGTATGGCCGGAGAGCCTGAATTCTGCGGCGAGGCTGTTTATGTGGTCGGTGACACCACCCTTGAAGGCGTGGTCGTAGGGGGATACGAGCGCAACCTTGAGGGGACGGCCGACCGAGACTTCTGTCACGCTCTACTTTCCCCTCCAGCTCAGAGACTTTCCTTCAGTCTCCGCAGCGTTCTTTTCCTCCTTTAACTTATAGTCGTCGAATTTGCCAGTGGGTCTTTAAGGATGCGAAGACCTGCCAGTGGGTGACGAGTCAGGGTGGGAATGTGAGCGTCTGTGATAAGACTATCGCTGGTGTAAATGGTTGCTTAGCTCACCAAAATACTAGGCATTATGGTGGATTTCCGACTATTGCTGATGAGAATATCTCTCCCGTTTAGTTGAGAGTCGCGGGTCAAAATTACAATATGTGGCGGCGGCTCTTTGCATACTTCTCACTTCATAACGCAATGAAAACTGCTCACGTCAGCGTGAGGAAGTACCTTGTGTTAACCATAGGCACTCATTGTGCCTTTGCGTCTGTAGCCATTGGCGCACCCTTACTTTCTTCTACTACCGAAGTGCAGCTAGCTAT
>JADFQF010000092.1 GCA_022561955.1 Chloroflexota bacterium
CCTGTGGAGCGAGCGTGAATCTTGTCCTCCACCAGGTGGATAAGCTTCATCATGTAGATGTAGCCGACCGTGATGGGCTGGTCGAATGGCTCTCCAGTCCGTCCGTCGTAAAGGATAGACTTGCCCAGAATCGGGGCCACCATCTGTCCTTCTCGGTTAAGGCGAATGGCCTCATTCCGCATGTCTTCCCCGCTCATCTCCGCGACATCAACCTTTGCCTCTTCTTTCAACCAGGCCTCGAGGCATATCTTAGAGGGCGCGCCGGGTAGGGGTTCTCCAAAAGCGTCGTCGTAGCCGTAGCCTCGCTCTTTAAGCCAGCGTCGCACGGCGGCGAAGTCGACCTTCCTTGGGCCATCCGATGCTATGGGCCTCGGGTCTACGGCACCCGACGTCTCGATTATCCATGCCTGGGCCAGCGCATCTTCGATAGACAAGTCGGGAGCGCCGTCGAACACGGGCGTTATCGCTCGGAAACCCAACTTGTGTGCCGCCCAACCCAGATGCGTCTCGAGGACCTGTCCCAAATTCATGCGAGACGGGACGCCGATGGGATTCAAGATGATGTCCATGGGTGTGCCGTCCGGCAGGTAGGGCATGTCCTCTTCCGGAAGGATGCGAGCTATCACGCCCTTGTTGCCGTGGCGCCCCGCCATCTTGTCGCCTTCCATTATCTTGCGCGTCTGGGCAATCCAGAGCCGAACAAGTCGATTGACGCCGGGCGGGAGCTCGTCTCGATTGGCCCTGGTGAAGACCTTGACGCCGATTATCTTGCCCTTTTCCCCGTGGGGCACCCTCAGAGAGGTGTCCTTAACGTCGCGGGCCTTCTCCCCGAAGATGGCTCTGAGCAGCTTCTCCTCAGCGCTGAGCTCCGTCTCGCCCTTGGGCGTAATCTTGCCGACGAGGATGTCGCCCGGCCCGATCTCAGCGCCAACGCGGATGATACCGTCTTCATCCAGGTCGCGTAGGCTGTCCTCGCCCACGTTGGGAATGTCTCTCGTGATCTCCTCAGGCCCCAACTTTGTGTCCCGGGCCTCGACCTCATGCTTTTCGATATGTATCGAGGTGAACCGGTCGTCCTTCACCATGCGTTCGCTGATGATGATGGCGTCCTCGAAGTTGTAGCCCTCCCAGCTCATGAAGGCCACCAGCACGTTTTGGCCGAGAGCCAGTTCACCCTGGCCGGTCGACGAGCTGTCCGCAAGCACCTGGCCTCCCTTGACCACGTCGCCCTTTCGGACGATTGTCCTCTGGTTTACGCAGGTGCCCTGGTTGCTGCGAACGAACTTCAGCAGGCGATAGTCGTGCTCGATGCCGTCGAAGTCGGTCACCGTAATCATGTTGCTCGTCGCCTGAGTCACGATTCCATCAGTGTCAGACAAAACGATCTGACCGCTGTCACGGGCGACTCTGCCTTCCATGCCGGTGCCGACCAGCGGCGGCTCGGGCCTGAGCAGCGGCACCGCCTGCCGTTGCATGTTTGAGCCCATCAGGGCGCGGTTGGCGTCGTCGTGCTCCAGGAACGGAATGAGAGCCGTCGAGACGCTGACCAGCTGCATGGGTGATACGTCCATGAATCTAACGTTCTCCGGAGGCTCCATTCCCTGGTTTTCGCCGACACGGGTCTCCACGCGTTCGTCGATGAACTGTCCGCATTCGTCCAGGGTCGAGTTTGCCTGGGCTATGTGTATGTTCTCTTCCTCGTCGGCGGATAAATAGACGACGTCGCTGGTGTTCGGGGACACATAGGGTCTGACCGAGAGCACCCGCTCCGGCAGCTTCGACACCCGGTTTACGTATCGTCGGGAGATCGCGCTGCGTTTTTTGAGCATGGTCTTGCCTTCCGTGTCCAGAAGGTCTTCGGTGATTATGTGCCCTTCGATGTTCGGGTCGGTGTTCTTGATTTCGTTGAGAACTACTCTGTATGGCGTCTCAATGAACCCGTATTCGTTGGTCCTCGCGTAGGTGGCGAGGGACCCTAAGAGGCCGATGTTCGGACCTTCCGGGGTCTCGATTGGGCATATGCGGCCGTAGTGAGAGTGGTGAACGTCACGCACGTCGAAGCCCGCTCGCTCCCTGGATAGACCACCGGGACCCAGGGCCGAAAGGCGCCGCTTGTGCGTCAGCTCGGCCAGGGGGTTCGTCTGGTCCATGAACTGCGAAAGCTGCGAGCCGCCGAAGAACTCTCGGACCGCGGCCACGACCGGCCTTATGTTTATCAACGCGGCAGGCGTCGTGGTTGCCGGGTCCATCTGGGTAGTCATCCGCTCCTTGATGACGCGCTCCATTCGGAGCAGGCCCACCCTGATCTGGTTCTGGATTAGCTCGCCGACGGCGCGCACCCGCCTGTTGCCGAGATGGTCGATATCGTCGGGTCCCATCTCTCCGTTGTTTATTCTTATCATCACCTTTAATAAAATGATGATGTCTTCGGCCTCGAGTGTTCGTACGGTAGGGGCAGCGTCGCGTCCCAGTCTCCTGTTTAGCTTGTAGCGGCCCACGCGCCCAAGATCATAGCGCCTGGGATTGAAGAACAGGTTGTCGATCAAGTTCTTGGCGTTTTCCACACTTGGGGGCTCACCGGGCCGGAGCCTTCGGTAGAACTCCAATAAGGCTTCGTCCTCGTTTGTGACGGCGGAGTCCTTATCTATCGTGGTCTTCATGTACCGGTGTTCGGGGTTGATATCGACATCCGAGAACAGCTTGAGAAGCGCCTCCTCGGTGCCGATTCCCAGAGATCGCAGCAGCGTGCTGACTGGAGTCTTTCGCTTCCTGTCCACCTTGACGGACATGATGTCCCGAGTGCTCGTCTCGAACTCCATCCAGGCTCCCCTGTAAGGAATGAGCTTGGCGGATGAGAGCGGGCGGCCGGTGTTGGGGTCCGGTTCCACCGTGAAGTAGACGCCCGGTGACCTAACAAGCTGGCTGACGACTACGCGCTCGGCGCCGTTAATAATAAAGGTGCCGGTCCTCGTCATCATAGGGATGTCGCCGATGAACAGGGTCTGCTCTTTTACCTCACCCTGTCCGGGGCCCGGCGCCTTAATCCTGAGCTTCACCGTGACGTGAAGGGGGGCGGAAAAAGTTATCTCCTTTTCCCTGCACTCCTCTTCCGTATATTTAGGGTCGTCAAAGTAATGGTCGTCGAAGCCGAGCTCGAACCTTCCGCCGGGATAGTCCTCTATGGGTGATATCTCTTCAAAAAGCTCGTTCAGACCTTCGGTCTTCAACCATCTAAACGAATCGAGTTGGACTTGGATTAGATTCGGTACATCTAGAACTGTGGGGATCCGGGCGTAGGAACGCTTTTTGAGAAGATTTCCATTGGTGTTGTTCGGCTTAGGGGTTTTGACTCTCCTGACCTTCGACTTAACAGAGGCCATACGCTAGCACACTCCTCATAATTCATGACCTAGACTATCTAACCGATGATTCAAAGCGGCCGCAAAAAGGGCGCATATCTAGTGGGTACTGGGGTCCGCGGAAATTAAAAACTGTCACCAAAGGGCATAACTCGACCAATTGCCAAGCTTAGCATGGCCGCAATAGTATGTCAACTAATTTCCGTCATTCGTTTCCTGAATCTGCCCGACTCTCATGGAGGGTACGAATCAGGGGCGCGGACGCAAGGGACAGCGACCTCCACGCCTTCGAGATGACGGCGTCAACAAGGAGTTGTGGATAAGAGAATATCACTTCAGGCCCGCCGGGACGACAGGGGTACGATACGGCGCTTCCGGCTTCGGGTGTGCCGCACGGCATCTTCCGCTGCGAAGGGCCGGTGAATTGGGTCGAGTTGCCTCTTGGGCTGTCCGGCTGGTTCTCGGAAAGAGATCGAGGCCGTTGGGAGAGCTATCCCGACGTCTTCAGCCCGCGCAGGGCCGAGTTGTATTGTCTGTAGAAGATCGAGCTGAGGCTTCTGTGGACGGGATACCCTATGTCTGGCTCCAGGTTCAGCAGCAGTGTCAGGCCGGACGTCTCGATGCGAATGACCCTCATCGAGGTAAGCGCCTTGACGGTTGCAGGGTAGACCTGCCCGTCGACAAGGGACGACCATCCCGCGGCCTCACCCGGGCCGACCAGTCCCAGAGACATCAACCCATGGTCAAGCTCCACGTGGGCGACGCCACGACCTTCAATCACGATATACAGATATCGCGCGGGCTCGCCTTCGCCGATGAGAATCTCGTTTGGGCCTATCGCGTGTTCTTCGACGAGCGCGGCGACGGCCATGAGCTGGTGTCGGTCCAGCTCCCTGAATAGCTCGCAGCTTTCCAGTGCTTCCCTGGCCTCGTCGCTTATCACCAGTGCGCCATTCATACGAGTGGGATCTACCTTGCCACGCCGGCGCCCGGAGCTCCCGCCAACTTTACTGGAGGGTTTTTCGGCGGTGCCGGTGGGGTTGGACTTATTTTTCGTTGTGCTCTCGTCGTCGGCCACCGCGATTACCTCCACACCACTTCGTATAGGTTCTGAACGCCGGAGACACCCTTCAGCTCATGTTCTCCCATGTCAATGAAGGAGTACTCTCCGGTCGCGGCCAGCAGGGCGTGAACTATCGGACAGGCCAGGATCTGTTCGCCCTTCGCCTTGGCGCTTATCCTGGCGGCGAGGATTACGGACTTGCCGAAGAGGTCCTCTTCCTCCCTGATGGGCTCACCTACCGAGAGGCCCATTCTTACCGAGAGATATGTATCCGGGTTTCTTCGATTATAGTGCTGCAGTTCTTTCTGCGCCCCAATGGCAGCCGCCAAAGCTCGGCGGGCACTATTGAAGGTGAGCATGAAACCGTCGCCCATGCTCTTGACCTCCGCGCCGCCGTGCTGCTTGGTGTGCCGTCGAATAATATCGTTGTGAATCTTGAAGACCTCTCTGGAGAGCCGGTCGCCCAGCTTATCGGTCAGGGCCGTCGAGGCCACTATGTCCGTGAACATTATCGTGGCCGTCGCCTCGGCCGTGAGAACCTGATCGGCCTCCGAGATCTGTCCGCCCCGCAATCCGGAGGCGCGACGATCTAGACGTGGGCTCAGGCTGGTTACGACGTTTTCAACCGAGTTCTTGAGCTTGGGCGTAACCGGAACGCCCTTGTTGCGTAGTGCCGCAACCAGTATGCCGCCGAGCCTGCCGTCGTCCAGTAGCTCGGCAACGTTGTCTTCCGGCGTGCCCAGAAACTTCGCCACATTGGTTATGCTAAGAAGATCGTCTAATTTCACGGGCCCTCATTCGAGGCTGCAGCATGTTTCTCGACAGATAGCTCGTCTAGCTGTTCATGCCCCTTAATGCCAAGTCTAAATCATAGATTTGGTAGTGCTAGAGGAGAATCACCTACTTTGGATGCGGCATGCACATACCTCAATGAGTGGATTCACCTAATAATTTTAGGCGAACGACCGTCATGCAGCGGTCTTCGAGCCCATATTGCGGTTCATACAGGGGTTGTAGAAATCGGACCAATGAGTTTAGTTCATCGGCCTTGCGTTTATTCTTAAGCGAATCGGTTCCACCCATTTTCAAGGGGTCTCAACGGTCCGGTAGACTGGATTGGGGTTCGGTACTCGACCACATTATGAGCAGATATATTCTCAATTCCCTCACGTTAAAGCAGATGGGCCTCAGGTTACTGCCGGAAGAGAAGCTCGAGGTAGCGGTCGAGCTGGAAGGCGGCCTGACGGACGAGCTGGAGAACCGCCACGCCACGCTGCTTCTGACCAACAAGCGGCTGATTCGATACTCGGCTTCCGGTCACAAGACCAACGTGGTGAGCACCGCCCTCAGCGACATTGACAGCTTCGAAGTCAGCAGAACGGAGAGGAATCGTCAATGGTTACTGGTGGGCGCCGTCTTCATAGCCGGAGGGCTATTGCTGGCCCTGGTGTCGCTCCTGGTCCTCGCCTCACCTGTCTCGCCCCTGCTGATGGCGTTTGCTCTGGGGCTGATCGGCGCCGTGTTCGTGCTGGCCTACGTCGGCGGGAGGACGGGCGAGGTCGTGATAAGGGCGGGAGCGAAGGATATCAGGTGCAAGATGCGCCTGAATGCAATCGACGACATGTCGCTCTTTGTGGAGAGGGCCTACGAGCTCAAGATGGGCTTGTACGTGGACCGTGACGAAGAGCCTTCGCCCGAGAAATCCGACTCCCCCTTAGACATGGAAACAGAAGATGCCACCGAGCTCCAGCCCTCGTCTGCGACCCTATCTTACGAGTCCGAGCAGTAGCCCCTTCTTTAATTCACCACGTCCCACTCGCGTCCGAAAAGAGCCCCGATCTCATCAGCGCCGTTCCACTTTATTCACTGAACTTAGACACTCCCAGGTTCCGGCATAGCTACTTTGCCG
>JADFQF010000093.1 GCA_022561955.1 Chloroflexota bacterium
GATGATGGACCGGCCAACGGTCTGGCCGGCCAGGCTGGTGCCGCCTCCCCGTGGCAACACGGAGACCTTGTGGCGGTTCGCGGTCTCCACGACGGCGATTACGTCCTCGGCGTTCCGGGGGATGACTACTCCGATGGGCTCGATCTGGTAGAGGCTGGCGTCGGTGCTGTAGAGCATCCGGGTCATCTTGTCGAAGCGGACCTCACCGGACACGAGCGATTTCAGGTCTTCGACCAGCGCTCTCGTATCTGCTTCTGCTGCTTGAACGGTCATGGTGCTCCTTTGGCTTGAGCGCGGCGACGCCGTTATTCAGGGGGCTACGTTACATTAGAATATCGGTTTCGTCGGGAGATGCAAAGCGTTTCGGTCAGGGCAGACTACGGCCGCTACTCATGATACCGCATGTGGCGGTCCGTTTACTCGAAGCCGGTGCCAAAGATGTGCTTCAGACGGCGCCAGTTCATGGCCACCAACACGATGGACAGCCCGAAGAAAATATATGCGAAGATCATGCGATGCGCCGGATTGGGGAAGAAGAGGTGGGCGATAAAGAGCGTCAGCAACACCACGCCCGCGCGCCAGCTTATCAGGCGGGGCGCGATGAGAATGATGGCGAAGGTGGACATGGCCGTCATGAGAAGGAACTCGGCCGCCTGCCTATCGTCGATGGGGAAGCTCATTGCCTGACCGGCCGACCCGCTGAAGATCAAGACCATGCTGCCTATGAGCAGTGTAAGCTGGTTGACCTCCGAGGATATCAGGGCGGTCAGCCCGGCGACCGGGTTTGCACGAAGCGCGAATAGGACCGCGATGATTATCTCGGGAGACTCCGAGGCCAGGGGCGCCAGCCACTGGATCAGCAGGAACTCATCTATGCCCAGCTCCGTGCCCATTTCGATGAGGCCCTCCACGAAGGGCTCCGCGGCCACAAGAATGATGGCGGCGGCGTAAACGAACAGGAATATTACCCAGGTCCGCCGTTGCCATGTCTTGAACCCTCCCAGCAATGCCGCAACGCCCACCAGCTCGGGCTCCTCCGACTCCTTTCTGGAGCTCGCCCAGAGGTAGTAGATGAATAAGGCTATGAGGCCGATTGCGAGGACAATGTTGACCTCCTTCATGATGAAGATTAGCAGCGTCGCCGCAGTGGCGATCGCCAGCATTGGCATCTCCAACGTCATGAAGCCGCGCATGTCGAGGGTACGTTTCCGTTTTATCCAGAAGATGAGAATGACGGCGGACCAGCCGAGCCCTATCAGCAGCCGGTTGGCGCCGGTAACGTTGGCCGCGACCCTCCCCATTTCCGGCGTGATTTCTCGAGTCACGACATCAAAGGACGAGCCGGCCTGGATGGCGAGGACGGTCTCGATGGCGTATTCGGGAAGGATGGCAATGAGGGCGAGCACCGCTATGGCGAGTGAGGCCGACACGTCCATCTGGGCCACCTCGGCAGCCCAGGACAGTAGGAAAGCGCCTCCAACGATACCTATGCCGTATATCAGCGCCGCGAGCAGAGGATCTAAGTGGACGCCCGAAAAGCGTAGGAAGACGGCCGGAAATCCCAGCGCTATGAAAGCGAATATCCAGACCCATAACCTACGCTGGGCAATTTGAACGGCCAAATTTTCCGCCTTGAAGTAAGCTAATACCTGTCCTCCGGCGAACTATATCCCTTCGGACACCAAAGAAGACCTGCGGCATGCAGGTCTTCAGAATGAATCGAAACGGGTCAACTTTTTGCTAATGGACCCTTACAATGCTATATCGTATCTTTCCGCGAGGGGTATCCACCTCGACGTTATCTCCCGCGTTGCGGCCGACCAGGGCCTTGCCTAAAGGAGACACATCCGATATGCGGCCCTCCAGAGAATTGGCCTCCGTGCGGCTGACCAGCGTATAGCTCGCCTGTCGATTGCTGCCGACCTCTTTCACCGACACCTTTGTGCCGATCTTTACCGTCTTGCCGGACCTTCTCTTGGAGAGGTCGACTATTACGGCGTTGCTGAGGGAGTCTTCCAATTCCCTGATCCTAGATTCCACAAGGCCCAACTGTTCCCTCGCAGCCTCCAGGGGAGCGTTTTCTCGAACGTCCTTGTCGGCCGCCGCCTTTCTTATTTGAATGGCCAGGGGCGCTCGCTCGGATTTGAGCTTTTCGAGCTGGCCCGTCAGCTGAGTGAAACCCTCTTGGGTCAGTTCAACGACTTCGACTTCCCTGATTTGCGAGCCGCGAGCTCGGCTCTTTGACTTTCGGATACGAACGTGCTGGGCGAGGTTTACTTCGATGATCCCTTGCTTTCTGACATACGTGAGAAAGCCTCGAATGACCTGGAGCCGTTCCGTCGCCTGTGGGGTCGTGCCGTTGCCGCCTATCTGATCGGCGTACTCGCCAACCTCCGACGGGCGCATTTCGGAGAACTCTTTGTCAGGACCGCACCACTGTACGAACTTATGCAGCTCGCGGTGCGTCTTTTCGTGGTTTTCCTTGGCCTTCAAATTCTCAACATAGAGACTAACTGCCTCAAGGAGGGTCTTAGAATCTCCGGCCTCCTGTATCAATGCATGTCTCCTTGGTCGAGTTGTGCTTAACATGTTAATGAAGCGATGGCCGTCGTGTCAATGCGTTTGTGAATGAAATAGCTGAAATGGAATATGGTCACCGAAAAGGTAGCTGTAGGGTCCATCATACGGGGAATCCGCTCATCCCATCGATTCTACCGGTCGAGCAACCAGTTTAGATGGGTGGGCAAGGCCTGTTTCGGGCCTTGGATGAGGAGTGGGATTCAGGGTCGGAGGCTGTATAGAATCTGTCCGAGAAGCAATCGATGCCCCCGGCAGCTCTTCCAGTGAACTGAGGCGGACCGGCAAACTGAATAGCATTGAACCGGCCGGATGATATTGATTAAAGCTCTTGCCCGGAGACTAGATCGAGATTCCATACCTGCGTTTCTTGATGGCCAGGTTGATGAAGGTCTCCATCTTACGGACGCCCGAAATCATGCTGACCTTAGTGCGTAGGAAGGTGCTTAGCTCCTCCGACGACTTCAAAGTTGCCCACGCGAACACGTCAAACGAGCCCGTCGTAACCGACACCCAGTTGACCTCGTCCATTTCAGCGATCTTCTCGGCGACCTCGTCGATTCGGTTCGCGTCTACCTGAACGCCAATGAGCACTTCTGATTCGTAACCCAGCTTCTTGGGGTCGGGGAGGGCGACGACCTTGATGTATTCGTCTTGCATCAGGCGCTTGAGCCGCCTTCTGACGGTCTCTTCGCTCACGCCTATTTCTCGTGCAATGCCGGCATTCGTGGCAGTTCCGTCATCCTGAAGTAAAGAAATAATTTTGATGTCTAAGTTATCCATGCAATCTCAGTCCTAACATGATGAGTGATTATACCGATGAGTATAAAATGCACTACGAAATCTGTCAATTATTATATTGTCGTTCAGTGATGCGAGGCGAAAAGCCGTTCTGTATCGTTCATTATCAGCCTGATCCACCGTCGCATTATGTAATTGCCTCAAACGACGGCGACGCGGATTCTCGAATATCATAACCCTGTTGGAATTTTACCCAAATTTACACGTGTTCCGCAAATATTTCGTATCGGTTCACGAATTCAGACTATCGTACCTCGCCATGGCGCAGTGTCACAACTTGTCACTATAGGTTCCCGCGTATGGAACGGTTCTTCCACCCGAATGTTCGCCGCCTTCTTCTAGACTTATGGCCATAGCACACGTTCGCGTGAATCCGTGCGCTACGGAGAACCGGCCTGCGGCACCCTCTTACCGGGTCCAGGTATCAAGACTGGGAGTACCATTAGTGTCGGCCTCAACATCAACAGACCGCATAGAGCAGTTTTTTCATCACCTGGCGATTCTCAAAGACTATGCTCGCCGCGTCATCGGTGGGGGTGATATGCTCAGCACCATCGAAGAGGACGACAGGAAGCATCGCATTAGGCAGTTTCTAGACATCGGCCTCTCCTTTGACCTTACGGAGAAGGAGATGGTGACAATCCTGTTTCGCGAGCTTTTCACAGCGAATAGATAAGCCCTACAACTCCTTCACACGCTTTTCGACTCTTTGTTCTTCCAAACCCACTTAACTTGATGCATTTCTCTTAATTGCGCTATCCTTTAAGGTAATACAAAACTGTAATGAGGATAATACGTTTATGAGTAATGCCAATGGCGAGAGTTTCCGCGGGCAGCTCATCCTTCCAGGTGAGCAGGAGTCGAGGAGCGTGCGAATCGACGTTGAGCCGGACAGATCGGGCCTGACTCTCAGGTTTGATGCGCCGGTCGATGGCGATACCGATTGGGCGGGCTCAAACGTGCGGATCGCTCGCCGCCTCAAATATAGCGAGGTAGTATTCACGACCGTGGGCTTGCCTAAAGAGACTGTCGTGCTTACCTGGAAAATAAACGCGAGCCTTCTCGACGACTCAATTGCTGGCGTAATCATTCCCAAGCCCAATGACCAGAAGGTTACGGGTGAAAGAGGGTTCGTCCTCCACAGGGAGTGAGCGACGCGGAGCATGACTCGGCGGGGCTTGCGACTGGAACCCGGCGAGCGCGCGGGCAGCCGCTTGGTGTCCGGCCGATGTGCGACGCGCTACACGCGGCGCCTGCTATCGTCGGACTCCTGTTTCCAGGAAGACCTTGAGCTCCTCGCGGTCCATGCCGTCGATGCCGAGGTCCTCGACGCCCCTGCCCTGCGCCAACGCGTCGAAGCCGATGACGATGGACCCAAGCTCGATGATTGCCCTCATGGTCGGCGTATCGATGCCGTATTGGCCCGCGACCTGGCTCCATGTGGCGAGGCCGTAGGGGAGGTCCTCGGTCATCCAGCGGTTGTTGACCGTGCCGGGCGCTCGCACCTGCGTGAGCATGCGGCTGCCGTTGACCGTAGCCCAGAGGTCTCCTTTCGGCCCAAAGCCGGCCTGGTGAAAGGCGTCTTCGACCGCAATCAGATCGTACCCCAGCGACCGACCGATGTTGCGCCTCTCTTCGTCCACTCGCATGATGACCTGGACTACCGAGGGAGTGACACCCTCCTCGTAGAAGTAGAACTCGCCCCTGGAATACTCGATGCGGCCGGCGTTCATGAGGACCCCGGCGGGGTGCATCACCGGATTTATCGCCGATAGGCCGCAGGCCATCACGTCCGGGTATGTGGTGATGCCGGGAAAGAGCGGGTCGAGAATTGCCTGTACCCGCGCGGTTTCCCTGGCGGGCAGAACGCCTATGCCAAGCGCCGAAACGACTCCCCATATCGTCGCTTCGTCCGGGCCGGTCTTGCGGCAGACGTAGGGCGCCGTATCCACCTCGGCGAGTGTCACGCCGGTGCGCCCCGCCTCCCCGAGGACCTTCGACCACTCCAACGAGCCCAGGGTGCCGGGCATGATTACCACGGTGTGGTCGGGCGTCAGGTAGGGCGCGCAGGCTTCGGCAAAGGCCTTATGGGCGTATGCGGGTACGATGAGGAGGGCCAGGTCCGATGCGGCGAGCGCTCTCTGGGCGTCCGTCGTGACCTGGGCGATTCGTGCGGGGCCCTGACCGGCGACTCCCAGCAGGTTTATGGTCCTGCTCTGCTCAATGGGTCTGATGGAATCGGCAAATTCCGGTAGCTCGAATAGGGTGACTTCATGGCCCTGGAGCGTCAGGTTTGCGGCTGCCGCGAAGGCTGTGTTGCCGCCTCCCATGACCGTAACGGAGCGACCGCTCATTTACCTGAAACCCCCATAAAAGTACACAGACGCCCCGAAGCATGGGAAACGCGGTGACGACCCACGATATCCGGTCAGGAGCCCGAATTCTGGTCTGCTATGGCCTTGTTCATGATGGACTGGAAGAACTCGTACGGTCGGGCGCCGGTCAGCAGATAGCGGCCGATCAGGAACCCCGGGATGCCGTTGACGCCGATATCCATGGCCTCGGTGTACTGCTGCATGACCGATTCCTCGTAGTGCTTGGACTCCAGCATCGGGCCCAGCTCCGTCCAATCGAGGTGCTCGGCGATTGCCACCTCCTTGATGACTTCCAGGTCGCCGATATCCTTGCCGAACTCCCAGTAAGCCCTGTAGAGGCCCTTGTGGAAGGCTTCGAAACGCCCTTGCTCCTTGGCGTATTCCGAGGCCTGAAGCGCGTACATGGTGTAGGCGATCTTGGGAGGCCTGCGCATCACCAGGCCCGCTTCTTTGGCGTAGGTGTTCAGGGGCTCCGCGAGCTGGTCGCCGGACTCGCCCTCTCGCAACGGCCTGGGCTTGCCCTCCACCGGCGTGTCGGGACGCAATAGAAAAGGCT